>DATDNV010000339.1:0-8721 GCA_036518075.1 Thermoanaerobaculia bacterium | reverse complement strand
ACCAGGTCCGGGTCTCGGGCCGCAACAAGGACGAACTGCAGTCCGCCATCGGGTTGCTCCGGGCGCGCGATTTCGGGCTGCCGCTGCAATTCACGAACTATCGGTGACCGCCGGGCGCCAGACGATGACCTCCTCGCCGCTCTCCGCCAACCCTAAGTTCGCGCGCGCGTACGGCCTGATCGCCGACAAGCTCGCGCGTGTCGAAGAGGAGCTGCTCCTCCATTTCCGCTCCCCGATACCTACGATCGACGGGATCGGGAGTTACCTCGCGTCCGGCGGCGGCAAGCGAATCCGCCCGGCGCTCCTTCTCCTTTCGGCGCGCCTGCTCGGCTACGAGGAAGGGGACAAGGACGTCCGCTATGCGACGGTCGTCGAGTTCATCCATACCGCGACGCTCGTCCACGACGACATCATCGACGAAGCGCGGCTCCGGAGAGGGCGGACTTCCGCCAATGCCCGGTGGGGCAACAATCTCACCGTCCTCTTCGGCGATTACCTCTACACGAAGTCGATGGGGATCGCCCTCGATGAAGGAGACCTGACCATCCTGAAGGTCCTCTCTGACACGACCCTCTCGATGATCGAAGGCGAGATCATCGCCATCGAAAAAATGGGCAACATCCACATCACGCGGGAAGAGGCCCTCGACATCATCCGGCGCAAGACCGCCGACCTCTTCGCGGCCGCCTGCCGGCTGCCCGCCCATTTCTCTCCTCTAGGCGACCTCTTCGCGGCCGAGCGGCTCGCGGAATACGGACGCTGCCTGGGCATTGCGTTTCAACTCATTGACGACCTGCTCGACTACACCTCGAGCGAGGAGACGGTCGGAAAACCGGTTTTGAACGACCTGCGCGAGGGCAAGCTGACGATTCCCCTTCTCCTGGCGCTCCCGCAGGCGAGCGCTCGGGAACGGGAGCTGGTGGCCACCGTGCTCAAGGAGCGTGAGTTTCGCAGCGTCGAGCCCGCCGACATCCTGGAAATCGTGGCGCGGGCGAAGTCAGTGGCCGAAGTCCGCGCGCTCGCCCGCGACTATGCCGCTGCCGCACGGGTCGCGATCACCGCGTTTCCGGACTCAGACGCCAAAGAAGGGCTCCTGCTCGCAACCGAATCGGTCATCGACCGAGTTTCCTAAGAGAATCTCTGCATGTTGCCTTATTTTATTAAGGCATTAGTGCATTCTAACTAATTAGATAAGGAAAGTTGATGCGAGCGACTGTTCCAAATAAAAGAAGGGAAAAGGCCAAAATATCCTAAATTTTTCTTGCTCTCCTGGGATGGCTGTCTATAATCGAGACAGTACTAATGCCCCCGCGCACGAGCCCGCGATCGAGCCTTTCGCAAACCCTCCGGCAGCTTTCATCCCTGTTTCCTGCCCGCGAGACGAGCGCGGAGGAGGCGCGGCTCTACTATCGACGGGCCTGCCTGGCGGCCGTCGAAGAGCGCTACGACGTCGCTTTGATCTTCTGTGGAAAGGCGCTCGAGCTCGAAACCGCTCATCTTCCGACCCGGCTTCTGATCGCTCAGATCTATGACCGCGGCTTGAACGACTGGGACGCGGCGGTTCCCGCCTATCGAAAAGTCATCGCGCTCGCCGGATACGAAAGTGACAACCCCTACTGCGCGACCGCGCGCGCGGGGTTAGACGCCCTCACCCATAGGGCTCAAGACTCCAGGCTCAAGGCTCCGGATTCAGCCGGGAGCGCGACTCAGTCCTGAATTTGAGAATCCCGAGTCTTTAATCCCGCCGCGACAACGGGGGATATCCCCAGGGATACATCGGAGGTCGGCCCCAGACAGCGGCCCGGCCTGGTTTTTCGGCGCCGGGCTTCGAATCCACGTCCCAGCTGCCGTCGGAGACGATCGTGCGCCCGTCGCCCGGATCGAGCCAGAAGAGGATGCCGCCGGCTCCCGTCGGACTCGAAACGTCGATCGAGATCTCGTTGCGGCCCGGCTTGAGCGTCGGGAAGAGCTCATAGGCGTCGAGCGCATCTCCGGGTTTCTGCGAACCGGATCCGACGAGGCTGCCGTTGACCCGGAGCTCGTAGGCGCGGTCCACAAAGATCCGCGCACGCGACGGAGAAGACGGCCGCGTCAGCGCGAACTCCTTCTTGACCGTGAATCGGATGGGGGACTTCTCGGGAAGATCGCGCATCGCCCAGATCCAGCGGGCCGCGCCGGTGGCGAGGTGAAGACGATCCTCGTGCGCCCGAATGAGAACCCAGACGAGCTCGCTGGCCAGCACGAGGCCGAAAATCCCGATCGATGCCGCGCGCGCAGAGCGCGTGAACGGGCCACGTTGACGCAAGGCGCTCGTCAAGATACACTCTTTATCCCGACGTCATGCAGATCGTCGGAATCATTCCTTCCCGATACGCTTCCGTTCGTTTCCCCGGCAAGCCCCTCGCTCCCCTCCAGGGTAAGGCCATGGTGCTGCACGTATGGGAAGCCGCGACGGAGGCATCGCGTCTGGACCGAGTGGTCGTCGCGACCGACGATGCCCGCATTGCCGCGGCCGTTCAGGGAATCGGAGGGGAGGTCGTCCTGACCTCTCCAGAAGCGGCCAGCGGCACTGACCGGCTCGCGGAAGCAGCCCGCTCGATTCCCGCCGACGTCTACGTCAATGTCCAGGGAGACGAGCCCATGATGTCCCCCGCGAACATCGATCGAGCCGTCGAGACTTTGCTGGCCGACTCCGGCCGCGGGATCGCCAGCCTTGCGATCACGCTCGCTCCGGAGCTCGCGCCGGACCCCAACGTGGTCAAGGTCGCCGTAGCCGCGGATGGCCGCGGTCTCTACTTTTCGCGGGCGCCGATCCCCTACCCTCGCAGCGGGGAGGCCGCTTACCGCAAACACCTGGGCATCTACGTCTATCGCGCGGCGACACTCATCGAAATCGCGACGCTCCCCCCGTCTCCGCTGGAGCGAGCCGAGTCTCTCGAGCAGCTCCGCTGGCTCGAAGCGGGACACGCAATCTGGATCGGGGAAGCGGTCAGCGATTCGATTGGAATCGACACACCGGAAGACCTCGCCCGGGCGGAACGTTGGCTGAAAAAGGAGACCGTGTCATGAGCGGTAAATACGTCTTTGTCACCGGCGGGGTCGTTTCTTCGTTGGGAAAGGGCATCGCCGCTTCGTCGATCGGAGCGCTGCTGGAGGCGCGCGGCTACAGCGTCGCGCTCGCCAAATTCGATCCTTACATCAACGTCGATCCCGGGACCATGTCTCCCTTCCAGCACGGAGAGGTCTACGTGACCGACGACGGCGCCGAGACTGATCTGGACCTCGGCCACTACGAGCGATTCACCTCGATGACGTCGTCGCGGGCCAACAACACGACCGCCGGGCGCATCTACCTGTCCGTGATCGAGCGGGAGCGGCGGGGAGACTATCTGGGCAAGACGGTCCAGGTGATTCCCCACGTGACCGACGAAATCAAGGAGGCCATCCGCAAGGTCGCGCCGGAGAAGGACGTCGTGCTCATCGAGATTGGCGGGACGGTCGGCGACATCGAGTCGCTCCCCTTTCTCGAGGCGATCCGCCAGATCCGCCAGGAGGCGGGACGCGGCAATGCCGTGAACGTCCACCTGACTCTCGTCCCCTACATCAAGGCTTCGGAGGAGCTCAAGACGAAGCCGACGCAGCATTCGGTCAAGGAGCTGCTCTCGATCGGAATTCAGCCGGACCTGCTTCTCTGCCGCACCGACCGCGCCCTTCCTGCCGAGGTCAAGAAGAAGATCGCCCTGTTCTGCAACGTCCCGGTCGAGGGAGTGATCAACGCGAAGGACGTTCCGTCGATCTACGAGGTGCCTCTTCAGTTCGCCGCCGAGGGATTGGACGAGATTCTGCTCGACCTCCTCCACCTCCCCCACTACGACCGGGACCTGACCAAATGGGAGAACCTCGTCAATCGCATCAAGAATCCGTCGGGAGAGGTCGACATCGCGGTCGTCGGCAAGTATGTCGACTACGGCGATTCCTACAAATCCTTGAACGAGGCGCTCGCGCACGGCGGGATCGCCAACAACGTGCGGGTGCGCCTCCACTACGTGGACGCCGAGACGCTCGAAAACGACCAGTATCCCGACGTGCTCGTGCGGGCCGACGCCATCCTGGTTCCGGGAGGTTTCGGTAAGCGCGGAGTCGAGGGCATGACCAAAGCGATTCAGTACGCCCGGGAAAAGAAGGTTCCTTTCTTCGGAATCTGCCTCGGCCTGCAGACCGCGGTCATCGAGTTCGCCCGCCACGTCGCGGGCCTCGAGGGAGCCAATTCGACCGAATTCGACGAGGAGCCGCGGCACAAGGTCATCTTCAAGCTCCGGGATCTGATCGGCGTCGAAGCGCTGGGCGGCACGATGCGTCTCGGCAAGTACCCCTGCGAGCTCTCCGCGGGCTCGATCGCTCAGCGCGCGTACGGCGAGAACCCGATCTCCGAGAGGCACCGGCATCGCTACGAGGTCAACCAGGAATACCTGCCGATCCTGCGGGACGCGGGTCTGTCCTTCACCGGCATGTCCCCCGACCGCAAGTTCGTCGAGATCATCGAGCTCCACGACGGGCATCCCTGGTTCCTGGGGTGCCAGTTCCACCCCGAGCTCAAGTCGAAGCCCTTCGCTTGCCACCCCCTGTTCCGCGACTTCGTTCGAGCTGCCAAAGCGCACCGGGCCGCCAGGGAGGAGGAGACGATCGCGGCGACGGTGACCCGGGAGGACTTGGGTGGAAGGACCTAGGCTGCAGGGACCCACTCCCTACTTTCCGCCGACGTCGCAGGCCCTCTGATGACTCGCAAAGTCCCCATCGCTCCCGGTTACACGATCGGCGGCGGAGAGCCTCCGGTGTTTTTCGCGGGCCCGTGCGTGATCGAGTCGCGCGCTCACTCGCTGCGAGTGGCCGCGAGGCTCAAGGAGATCGGCGAGGCAACCAGCGCGCGGATCGTCTTCAAGTCCTCGTTCGACAAGGCGAACCGGTCTTCGAAAGACTCGTTTCGGGGACCCGGAATGGAGGAGGGTCTGGAAATCCTCGCCGAGGTCAAGGCCCGGATCGGCTTGCCGGTCCTTTCGGACATCCACGACGCCGGACAGGCGGCGGCGGCGGCGAACGTGCTGGACGTGCTCCAGATCCCCGCCTTTCTTTCCCGCCAAACCGATCTGCTGGCGGCGGCGGCACAAACAGGCAAGCCGATCAACGTCAAGAAAGGACAGTTCCTCGCCCCGGACGACATGGTTCACGTCATCGAAAAGATCCGGGCTGCCGGCAACGAGAACATCCTTCTCTGCGAGCGCGGTACCTCCTTCGGCTACCACAATCTGGTGGTCGACATGCGCGCGCTGCCGATGATGAGCGCGCTCGGTTTTCCGGTCGTCTACGACGTCACGCACTCTTTGCAGCTTCCCGGCGCCGGGAAGGAAACAGGCGGCCTCAAACAGTACGCTCCTCCGCTGGCTCGGGCCGCGGCGGCGACCGGGTTCGTCGACGGCTTCTTCATGGAAGTCCACGACAACCCGTCTCAGGCCCTATCGGACCGTTCGACCCAGCTCGACGTAGAAAACATGCTTGAGCTCGTCCGGTCGATCCTGGCGATCACGAACCTCACCCGGCGCTAGGAGGGCGACTTCGCTCGTGCTCTCTCGATTCGGGACGCGACGCGGAAGAGAAGAAGACCTGGCGGCACCGGCTTGACCAGATGATCGACCCCTGCGGCGACGTAGCCAGCATGCTCGTCTTCCCCCGCGAGAACCAGGATCGGGGGCCCGTCTGGACGATGAGCCCGTACCGGCGAATCCGGAAGCCCGTTGGGACGGGGTCCGGCCGCCGAGCTGGCGATCAGAATGAGATCGGGCGAGAAGGTATTTGTCTCCCGCTCCCAGCGATCGGCCGGTGACACCGTACGAAGGTCATAACCCGCCGATTCGAGCACCAATCGGAGAAAAGCCTCCTCCTCCCGGTCGTTCGAGACGAGCAGGACGCGCGGCGCCGCCGAGAGGGTCTGCGACTCGACGGCGCGGTCGGGTGTTTCCCGTCCGACACCGGCTCGGAGTCCATCCAAGAGAAGCTTCCAAGCCGCGATGTCGGCAGCGCTCGGTCGGCTCCCGGCAGTGAGTCTCCCGTCGCACTGCGTCTCCCCCTCGGTGCCCAGCCGAGTGACTTGAGGAAACCCATAGGTGCCACCGAGGCCGGACAGCGCATGAAACTCCGCCCGGAGGCTGCACAGCGCGTCGGTATCCGAGCAATCGTTTTCAAGACGTCCGAGCGCGGTCTCGATTCGGCCGAACCGTTCGGGCGCCCCGCGGAGGAACTGATCTCGAAGAGTTTGAAGAGCCTCCTCCCAGTCCGGCACCCGTTCACGACCCTTCATAGATCGAACGGACCGTGGCCGCGAGCTTCATGGGGTCGAACGGCTTGGCGATCACGTCGAGAGCTCCCAACCCCTTGTACTGCGCGATCTCGGCCGGTTGAACCTTCGCGGTCATAAAGACGATTGGCGTTTGAGCGATTCCGGGCAGTTGACGAAGCGCCTTCAGTGTGGCGGGGCCGTCCATGCCCGGCATCATGACGTCGAGAAGGATGAGATCGGGCCGAAAACCCGGCGCTGCCGCGATCGCTTCGCGACCCGACGAACAGATCTTCACTTGAAAGCCCCCGACCGCTTCCAAAGCGAGGGCAGCGACCGTCTGGATGTCAGCATCGTCCTCGACATAGAGGATGCGTTCGAGCGAGCGCCGCTCCGTCAAGCGCTCTCCAACGCAGGCCGCGGGCCGAGGACGAGGAAGCTCTCCGCTCCGGTGCCGGCGTTCACGCCGCCCCTGGTTGCGGAAGGTTCAATAGCGATTCGATCGTGTGCAGAATTTCTTCGTTCGAGGTCTCCGACTTCACCAGGGTCGCCTCGATCGCCTGGGCCACGCCGTAAGAGAGCTCGTGTGCCGAGAAAACGACCACGGGCACCGGGGGCCGCCCCGTCGAATGGAGCAGTGGCAAGAGACTGAGCCCCGAGCCGTCGGGCAGCTCGATGTCGAGCACCAGGAGGTCATAGTTGCCCTCCCGAAGCGCTTTCTCCGCTTCGCGGACGGTCCCGACCGCGAAGACCTCGGCGCGGTCGTTGAGCAGCGTGGCGAGAACGGCGACGACGTCCGGGTCGTCCTCCACGTGCAAGATACGAGGCCGCGTTCCCGCTTTGCCCACGGCGGCCTGACGAACCGATGCCAGCAGGCGCGAGGCGTCGATCGGCTTGGCTAACCAATCGATGATTCCGAATGCGTCTCCGGCCAAAGAGGGCGAATCCCCGCTCCGTCCCAGAGACACGACCACGATCGGCAGCTCCTTGGTCCTCTCATCTGCCCGCAACTCCGAGAGCAGGGAGATACCATCCTGGCCGGGCAACAGGATGTGGAGCGTCATCGCATCGAAATGTCGCTGCGACAATAGGGCTTTGGCTTCCGCGGCGCTTTGCGCGATCTCCGTCTGGCAACCCCCTCTTTGAAGGATGACAGACAACAGATTCGCATGATCGGTGTCGTCTTCGCAGACCAGGATGTGCCGGCCTCGCGGACCGCCGGAAGCCGCCTCGGGTGCAATCATGGCCGCCGGCTGCTCGGGGAGATCGACGTAAAAGGTCGTCCCGGTTCCCAGATGAGTCTCGAAACCGATCTCACCGTTTAGCCGTTCGACGATCGATTTCGTGATCGCCAGTCCCAAGCCGGTTCCTCCCTTCTGACGCGTATCCGAAGAATCGGCCTGCTGAAATCTCTGGAAAATGCGCGGCCGGAATTCCTCTGGAATGCCCGGGCCGCGATCCACGACCGAGACACGGACGCGCTCGCCCACGCGCGAACGAGTCAGAGTGACGATGGCTCCCGGAGGCGAGAACTTGACGGCGTTGGAGACGAGATTGGTGAAGACCTGAATCACTCGATCGCGATCCACCCAAACCCAGGCCGGCGATGTGTCCCCATCGATCGCCAGCCGGACCGAGTATTGCTCGGCGTAGGTCTGATTGGACTCGAGCACGGCTCTCAGAATCTGACCGAGCTCCAGGAAATCGAGCCGAAGCTCCATGCGGCCCGACTCGATCTTCTCGAGGTCCAGAATGTCGTTCACCAAGCGGCTCAGCCGCTCGGTATTCTTGTAGGCGATGTCCAGGAGGGCTCGCGCGCGCTCGGGGATCTCCCCCGCGACGCCTCCCGCGATCAGGCCGAGCGATCCGCGAATGGACGTCAGCGGCGTCCGCAATTCATGACTCACCGTTGAAACGAATTCCTTTTTGACGCGCTCGATCTCGAGCCGCTCCGAGATGTCTCGGACACTGCCCGCCGAGTGCTTTCGCCCGTCGGGTGTCCGGAAATCGGAGAGTGCCAGCTCCATCGGAAAGACGTCTCCGTTCTTTCGCCGGGCTTCCCACTCCGTCACCCGTCCCAGGGCCTTCACATGTCCTAGTCGAAGGAATGCGCGGGGATCTCGACCGACCGAGGCAGGCAGGAGAACGGTCAGATCTTGGCCCACGAGCTCCTCAGCCGACCAGCCGAACATCTTGATCGCAGCCGGGTTGATCGTCTCGATTTTGCCTTTTTCGTCGGTCGTGATGACCCCCGTCAGCATGTTGTCGATCAGCGCGCGAGTCGAAGCTTCGCTGGCACGGAGACCTTCCGTCGCCCGCGATCGATCGATGCCGAGGGCGATCTCGTCGGCCACGCTCGCCATTGCGTCGACCGCGGCCTGTGTCAGAGGCTG
>DATDNV010000338.1:0-3424 GCA_036518075.1 Thermoanaerobaculia bacterium | reverse complement strand
TGGCCATCGTGCTCCGAACCGCTCGTGAGAATCGAATTCCGCTTCCGGGCGCCGCACTCGTGCACCAACTTCTCATGGCGCTGGAGGCCGCGGGCGGCGGCGATGACGGCACGCAGGCGCTCTACACGCTTTACGAGAAACTCGGAGCAATCTGAATATCTGAACCGGCCGCTTTGCGGCCAATCAAGTTTTCTAAACCGGAGCCCAACCAGGAAACATTGGGCTCGAAAGCTCCTGCAAACCCGTCCGCTGGGCCAGCCGCCGGGGTCGCAAGCTAAACTCTCCGCAGATGGCCGTTTATCAGGACCCTGTCGACGGAGTCACCGTCGCCGCGAAGGCTCTTCAGGCCTGGACCGACGCGCTCGTGCGGCGTGTCGGCACTCCCGCCGACATCGCCGCCGACGTCGCTGAGATCCTCCTCGCTTCAGACCTGCGGGGGATCGCGTCTCACGGAACGGCGCGGCTGCCCCAATACCTCAAGCTGGTGGCGGCAGGCGTCATGGACCCAGTGGCCCGTCCGGTCAAAGACAAGGGGAAACCCGCGATCGCACGGTTCGATGCCCGCAACGGCTGGGGCCATCACGCCGCCCGGGTCGCGACCGACGACGCGATCGCGCGCGCGAGAGAGATCGGAGCCGCCATCTCCGTCGTTCGCAACACGAATCACTACGGAATCGCGGGCTGGTACGCGATCCGCATCGCGCGGGAGGGAATGGTCGGAGTCAGCCTGACCAACACGTCGCCGCTGGTTGCTCCGACGAGAGCCCGCCTCTCGATGCTCGGCACCAACCCGATCGCGGTTGCGGCGCCGGCGGGGAGGAAGGGCATGCTCGTGCTCGACATGGCCACCTCCACGATCCCCCGCGGCCGCATCGAGGTCGCCGCCCGCCGCGGCGAGCGTCTTCCCCATGGCTGGGCGATCGGGCCGGACGGCGCTCCCGCGCGGACGCCGGAGGAGGCGTTGCGCGGAGCCTTGCAGCCCTTGGGCGGCGAGGAAGAGTCGGGCGGATACAAGGGTTACGGCCTGGCGCTCGTCGTCGAGCTCCTGACGGGTATCCTCGGGGACGCTGCCTTTGGCCCCAACATCGTCGGGCTATTCTCGACGGAGGGGAAATCGGACCTCGGACAGTTCTTCATGGCAATGGACCCCGATGCATTCGATGATCGCTCGGGCTTTACCGCCCGCCTCGAAAAGCTCCTCGACCAGCTGACGAGCGCTCCGACGATTCCCAATGCCCCGGGTCCTGTTCTCTACCCCGGACAGCCGGAGGCCGAGCAGGAAGCGAAGAGCCTCCGCCGAGGAATCGTGATCGACGCGCAGCATTACGCGTCGCTGCAGGCTCTCGCGGCTCAATACGGGATCTCGTTCCCCGCCGTTTCGTGAGCGACGACCGCGCCGACCTGGTCGTCATCGGCGGCGGCATCGTCGGTCTCGCGACCGCCGATCAGCTCCTGCGGCGGCGCCCGTCGCTGCGGCTCGCGCTCGTCGAAAAGGAGGCGGAGTTGGGCCTCCATCAAACCGGACACAACAGCGGAGTGCTGCACGCGGGCCTCTACTACGCTCCGGGTTCCCGCAAGGCACGCCTGTGCCGCGAAGGAAAGTTGGCCGTCGAAGAGTTCGCGCGAGCGCGAGGGATCCCGTTCCGTCGCTGCGGCAAGCTCGTCGTCGCGCTATCGGAGGAGGAGCTGCCCCGCCTGCGCGCCATCCGCGAACGGGCCGAGGCGAACGGTGTCCCGGGAATCGAAGAGGTCGGCCCGGAGCGGATTCGCGAGATCGAGCCTCATGCCGCCGGGGTCCGGGCGCTCTGGTCGCCGTCCTCGGGAATCATCGACTTTCGGAGAGTCGCCCTGGCCTACGCCGAGGAGGTCCGATCTCTCGGCGGCCGGATCCTGACGGGCCGCGCCGTGCTGGAGATTCGGGAGCAGGGCGACGAGCGGATCGTGCGCACGTCAGCCGGGGATCTCGTCTGCCGCGACGTCGTCACCTGCGCTGGCCTGCAATCCGACCGGGTCGCGGCGATGACGGGAGCGGCCGGTGACGAGCGGATCGTTCCCTTCCGGGGCGACTACTACACGCTCAAGCCCGGAGCGCGACACCTGGTGCGGGGATTGATCTACCCGGTGCCCGACCCGGGCTTCCCGTTCCTGGGCGTTCACTTCACCCGGACGATCTCGGACGAAGTGCTGGCGGGGCCCAACGCCGTGCTCGCTTTCGCCCGGGAGGGTTATCGACGCTCCGACGTCTCCCTGCCCGATCTCTTCCAGACGGTCGCCTTCTCCGGTTTTCGGCGCCTCGCGCGAAAACACTGGAGGACCGGACTTGCCGAAATGCGGCGCGACTGGTCCAGGCGCGCCTTCGCGGACGCGCTGCGCCGCTACGTCCCCGCGCTCAACAATATGGATATTGTGTTTGGACCTTCGGGCGTCCGGGCCCAATCCCTGGCTGCGGACGGCACGATGGTCGACGACTTCTCGATCGGGGAGAGTCCCCACGTGCTGCACGTGCGCAACGCGCCCTCCCCCGCTGCAACCGCGTCGCTCGCGATCGGGCGGGAGCTGGCGGAAATGGCAATGGAGAGATTTGGGATATGAAAGTCCGAAGTCCGAAGTCCGAAGTCCGAAGCTAACTACCTCAGCCTGAATCTGAGAGCTTCACTCGTGCTTCCTCAGCTTGAATCTGAGAGCTTCACTCGTGCTTCGCGAATCGCTCTTGGAGGAGATGCTTCTGTCGGCTCAGGTCTGAAACTCAAACAAAAAGTTCTAAGTTGGGTTTCCTGTCCCCAACTTAGAACTTTGGAACTTCGAACTTCGAACTGATTCAGTCGAGCTGCAGGTCGCACTCCGAGTGCCCGGTGATCCGCTGATCGTTTGAGCCCTGGTCCACGTACCCAGCCTGCTCGACCGCCGCGCTCTGAACCGAGCGGGCAACCAGACTCTCTTCCGATCTCGCCGTGTTGGCCGTCGCCGCGCCGATCGTCCAGGTCAGAACCGCGCCCGCCGCGAAAGAACCAACCAGGGCCGCGATCCGCTGAACTGCTGACTTCTCTTTTCTCTCCGAGGATTTCATGACGCCCTCCTTTTTTCCCTGCCGGCCTATAGAGCAACAGCCGGACCACTCGGGAGGCCGGGCAGCTGGTAGGCGAGATCGTTTGGCATCAATGATTTACGTTTGAGGCGCCCCCACCGGAACGAGGACACAGTCCAGCTTCTGGACCAGATTCTAGATTCTGGACACTCGGATCCCCAACTTCTGGATGCGCTGATAGAGAGAGCTTCGCGAGATTCCAAGTCTCTGTGCCGCCCGATCAACGCGGCCATGCTCGGTCTCGAGCGCGCGCTGAATCAGAAGCTTCTCGGCATCGGAAAGCGTGAGGTTCGAGAAATCGTCGAGGGAAACAGGCCGGGCGGAAAAAGCTTCTCCCGA
>DATDNV010000337.1:0-3711 GCA_036518075.1 Thermoanaerobaculia bacterium | reverse complement strand
GTCGACTCCGAGCGGGAGGTCCCAGGCGTTTTCGGTGACGTCGAGATAGGCCTCGTCCAGGGAGAGCGGCTCGACCAGCGGCGTCACTTCTCGAAAGATCGCGAAGACCTGCCGCGAGACGGCCGCGTATTTCTCGAAGTCGGGCCGAACGATGACGAGCTCGGGGCAGAGACGCACCGCGCGCGACATCGGGAGCGCGGAACGCACGCCGAACTTTCTCGCTTCGTAGCTCGCCGCCGCCACGACGCCCCGGCTCTCGGGCCGGCCTCCCACCGCGACCGGTTTTCCGGCGAGCGCCGGGTCGTCCCGCTGCTCGACCGACGCGTAGAAGGCGTCCATGTCGACGTGAAGGATCCGGCGCAGGACGACGCCGTTCATGAATCTATTCTCCCGCAGCCTTCCCGAAGGGGCAGACCGGGGGTCTCCGACATCACGCGCCTCCCATGACAGAATCGAATACGAGTCTCATGTTGCGAGGTTTTAGCGCCGCCGTCGCCGGAATTACGTTCGCGGGAGCTTCCCTCTTCGCGCAGACGCCGACTCCGACGCCCGTGCCCGAAGAGTCCGTTGCGGCGCCGGCCTCGACTCCGCCCCCAGAAACATCGGCGGCCCCGAGTCCCTCGCCGACTCCCAATGGCGCGGAAGCGTCCCCGGCGGCCGCCAATCCTGCTCCGACCGACACGCGCGCCATGCTCGACGAGATCGGCGGATGCGTGGAGAGCGGCAAGCTGAATGTCGACGTCGATCTGATCGAGGGGCAGGTTCCGGCCGCTCCGAAGTGGATGGTCCAGACCAAGGGAACTCCGCACGTGAAGATGACGACGACCGCCGCGCAGGGGCGGATCGAGCGCCTGAACGTTTCGGTCTCCGATGGAACGCTTCTCGTCGCGGGCAAGGGTCTTCGGCCGAAGGTCTATCTCCAATCGGTCGCGTTCGAGGACGGCAAGGGGATCACCGACGCGAAGTTCCGGGGAAAAGGGATCTGGCGGCCGATCGTCGCGATCTTTCGCGGCCTGGCGATGTCGGCCGTACGGAAGCTCGAGTTTCGCACCGACATTCCGTCGATCCTTCGCGGAGAAATCCTGGCCCCGAAGCCTGCCGCCCCGGGCAAGAAGGGCGCGGCTCCTCCTCCGGCGACGCCGACTCCGGAGGCGGCCGCCACCGCGCCTGCTCCGAGTCCAACGCCCGGGCCATCCTTTATGGACCTCGTCGCCGAGGCGCGCGTCACCGACTCGGAGTTCGTGGCCTTCGCGGGGAAGCCGCTCGGCATGGGCGACATGGTGCGGTTTCAGACCGCGACTCATCCCGAAGGGGGCGCGCCGCTGCGGGTGAGCCTGGACAAAGCCTCCTACGTGCCGGCCCGGGTCGATTCACCCGCGCGAATCGATGCGGCCGGACGGATGGAAGGCGAGATCGAGAACGGCAATGTGGGTTTTGGAGAGAGTCGTGCCACGTTCTCGAAGGGGGAGCTCAAATCGGGGACCTTTCACATCGCGACATCGGAGTCCGGTAAGTTCGAAACGCGCATCGGAGCCTCCGCTTTTTCGGTCGAGCTCACGTCGGGGGAGGTTCGCCTCCCGGGCGGGTCCGAAGTCAACGTCGGCCCGCCTTCTCGGTTCGCGTTTCACGACTTGAAAGTGGAACCGGACGGCCGCTACTCGGCGGTTCTCGATGCTGACCTGACGGGCAAGGTCGGCCGCATCGTGCGCGCCGGGTCTGCTGTTTCCGCGTCGAACGTCCATTTGCGCACCCAGGGCGCTCGCATCGTCACCGGTCATGCGACGGGAGATCTGGATCTCGAGTTCGACTACCGCCTGGACTATCTCCTCGTCGTCCACTATCCGATGAAGGAGGTGGGAGAGAAGAAGGTGCCTTTGGTCTTTCAAGGCCCCTTCTCGACGAGACTCCACTACGAGGATGTCAGCGCGGATGGGGGAACGATTACCGGTGATTATCACTTCAAGGTTCCCTGGCCGCCCGTCGAGACCGCGGCGCTCGAGGTGTTGAAAGCCAAGTGGAGCCAGGACGTGACGCCCGCGCTCAAGAGGGTCGCCTTCGACATCGAGCCGCGTCGCTTCTCGCCCTGCGGCGACAACTGCTTCTTGCTGGAGCTCGGCGTGACGGCGGAGAAGAAGAGCGGCAAGAAGAGCCTGTTCCGACAGATCTGCGAGCCTCAGGGCAAGGCGGACCTCGTCGTGGACGCACCCTCGCGAAGCTTCCGCCTGACGAACATCAAGCTGACGACTCATTGCAAGGGAGTCGTCGGTTGGTTCATCAACCTGATCACGCCGCTCCTGACGAAGACCTACACCGACATGACGCTCTTCCAGCTTCCGGAGAGCCTTCCCTTCACGATCGAGAAGGTCGGAACGGGAGCCAACTGGGTCGCGATCTCAGGCAGCGTCGACTACGCGAGAGCGGCGCCCGCGAAGGAGGCTTCTGTGAGGTTGCCGACGGACGGAACGGCGCAGGCCGAGGCGTCGCCATATCCGTAATCGGATGAACTTCTGCACCAGGCGCTGCGTGAACTGCGCCCCAGATTCTCAGCACGAAACCCGGAACTTTCGCCGCGAGCCGCGGGCTTCTCCCGCAGCGGGACCTCTCGGACGGAACTTTCGGCGCTGGGCGGTCGATGAGCGGCGGGCGGCCCCGCCGGTGAGCCGCGGTGGACCCGCGGCTTGTCGCGCCTGGCGCTCGGTGCGTCGCGCTCTGCGAGCGCTCGGTGCCGCGACCGGCGCCGAGAATTTCTGATCGCGATGATGCCGGCCTGCGGGCTCCCGGTTAGAAAATGTGATTGGCCGCGAAGCGGCCGGTTCAGATGTTCACGCAGCGGGCCGGTACAGACATCATGCCCGCCAGCGAGTCCTCAATAGGCGGCGAGGAGCCGCGCGGCGCGCTCGACCTCCTGCTCCGACGGCAGAAACGCTTCTTCGAGCGGAGGCGAGTAGGGGACGGGCGTGTCGAGTGATCCGACGACCCGCACCGGGGCGTCCAGATATTCGAACGCCTCCTCCCCGATGACCGCCGCGAGACTCTCGCCGATCCCTCCGGTCCGCGTGTCCTCGTGGACGAGCAACACACGGCCGCACTGTCGGGCGAGCGAGAGGAGGGATTCGCGGTCGAGCGGAGCGAGGCTGCGCAGGTCGAGGACAGCGGCCTCGATCCCGTCGTGCGCGAGCTTCTCGGCGACGCGCATCGCGACGTGCACGTAGGCGCCGTAAGTCACAATACATATATTGTTGCCTGCGCGGCGAAGCGCGGCGCGGCCGAGAGGAAGCGGGGTCGGGGGTTCGGACGCCAGCGCCTGCTTGATGCGCGGATCGCGGTAGAGCGCGATGTGCTCGTAGTAGAGGACCGGGTCGGGATCGGCGACCGCCGAGGCCATGAGCGCGCGCGCGTCGTGGGGAGTCGAGGGCGCGACGATCTTCAGTCCCGGAGTGCGGTAGAACCAGGCCTCGGTGTTCTGGCTATGAAAGGGTCCGGCATGCCGCAGGCCTCCCCAGGGCATGCGGACGACCATGGGCACCGATCCTCCCCACCGGTAGCGGATCTTCGCCGCGTTATTGACGAGCTGATTGAAGCCGGTCGCGACGAAGTCGTTGAACTGCATCTCGCCGATGGGCCGCTGGCCGGCCAGCGCCGCCCCGACGGCCGCGCCGACGAAGCTCATCTCGCAGATGGGCGTGTCGATCACCCGCTCGGCGCCGAACT
>DATDNV010000336.1:0-19522 GCA_036518075.1 Thermoanaerobaculia bacterium | reverse complement strand
AAGGGGAGCTCGCGTCCTCCAGACGCTCGCAGTGGGGGCGGTCGCGTTTTCGCTCCCGGCACTCTGGACGCTTCGCCAGTGGATTCTCCTGGGAAACGCCCGCGTCCACCCAGTCTCTCACAGGCCGTTCGACATCGCGAGCCTCTTCGCCTACCTGCGCGACAACCCGGTGTTCGATCACACGTTCAAAAACTTCATCGGCCTGATCGGATGGACGGGGACAGGAGGCGGGGAGGTTCGCTGGTTTCAGATCTCGGGCGGGTTTCTCGCGGTCTTCCTCGCTCTGGCGCTCGCCTGTTCGGTGTCGGCCGGGATCTGGCTCTGGAGAGAACCTCGATCTCGAAGCCGGATCGTCGGGCGTCTGGCCGCCATCGCGGTCTTCGCGTTCTGTTTCGTCTGGCTGCTTTCGGGCGCCGCGAGCCCGGGGATCGTCAAGAGACTTCTCTACAGCCTCGTGGCGGCAGTCCCGGTCCTGGCGTTTCCCTTTCTCTCGGCGCCGGACCGCGACGGCGCCGCGCTTGCGCGAGGCGCACACGGCGTTTTCCTGCTGTTCTCCTGCGCCTATCTCGTCAACAGCTGGGAGGCATACGAGATCTACGGCCAGATGCGCGCCACCAACGGCCGTTATTTCTTCGCCGTCCTTCCCTTTCTGCTGCTCGCGTTCGCTTTCCCCTTCGCGAGCCTCTTTCCACCGGACCGCCGGCGAAACGGTTTGCTCGCCGTGCTTGTCGTCGTTCTCTTCCTCAACGAAACCGCGTTCTTCCTGCTTCGCGTCATTCCGTTCTATCGCGGCGCTCCGGCCTGAGCTTGTCGGGAACAACGCGCTTCGGTAGGCTCCGCCCGTGACCGAATCCCGAAAGTTCGCGATCGGACTCGTGCAGATGTCCTGTTCGCCCGATCCCGCGGACAATCTCGCGCGCGCCGTCGAGAAGGTCGAGGAAGCTGCCCGTGCCGGGGCTTCGGTCGTCTGCCTGCCGGAGCTCTTCCGGTCCCAGTATTTCTGCCAGCGCGAGGACACGCGCACGTTCGATCTGGCGGAGCCCGTGCCCGGGCCTTCGACACAAGCCCTCTCGAAGGCGGCACAAAAGCATTCGGTCGCGATCGTGGCGCCGATTTTCGAGCGTCGGGCCGCCGGCATCTACCACAACAGCGCCGCGATGATCGACGCGGGCGGGAAACTCCTGGGTCTCTATCGGAAGATGCACATCCCCGACGACCCGGCCTACTACGAGAAGTTCTACTTCACGCCCGGAGACCTCGGCTTTCGCGCGTTCGACACGAAACACGGAAAAGTCGCAACGCTGATTTGCTGGGATCAGTGGTATCCGGAAGGAGCGCGGCTGGCCGCGCTTCAAGGCGCCGCCGTTCTCTTCTATCCGACGGCGATCGGCTGGCATCCGCACGAGAAGGCCGAGCACGGGGCTACGCAGCGCGACGCCTGGATGACGGTCCAGCGCGGACACGCGATCGCCAACGGCCTCTATGTGGCGGCGGTCAACCGCGTCGGGCTCGAGAAGCCTTCGGATGGCGGAGCGGGAATCGAGTTCTGGGGAAGCTCGTTCGTGGCCGATCCGCAAGGAGTGCTGCTCGCCATCGGCTCTCCCGACAAGGAGCAGGTGCTGATCGCCGAGATCGATTCGGAGCGGATCGAAGACGTTCGGCGAAACTGGCCGTTCCTGCGCGACCGACGCATCGACGCCTACTCCGGTCTCACCCGCCGCTACCTGGATGACGACCCGTGGGCGTCCAAAACGTAGGAAAAGCGGCTCCTGCCGCCCGGGGCTGGCGCATGCCCGCGGAATGGGAGCCTCACGCGGCCACGTGGATCGGCTGGCCGCACAACAAGACCGACTGGCCCGGCAAGTTCTCCGCGATCCCCTGGGTCTACGGCGAGATCGTCCGCAAGATCGCGCCCGGAGAGACGGTTCGCGCCTTCGTCGAATCGCGCGCGCACGAAGCGCAGGCGAGGCGGGTCCTCGCGCGCGCCGGAGTCGATCTCGCGGGGATCGAGTTTCTGAGAATGGAGACGAATCGAGGCTGGACGCGAGACTCCGGTCCCGCCTTCGTCGAACGAAACGGCGCCGTCGGCATCGCGCGGTTCCGGTTCAACGGATGGGCGCGCTACCCCGACTACGCCAAGGACGCCCGCATGCCCGATTTCGCCGCGCGGCGCGGGAAGTTTCCGGTCTTCCCCGCGCAAGTAGCCGGACGCGCCTCGGTGGTCCTCGAGGGAGGTGCCATCGACGTGAACGGACGAGGCACCCTGATGACGACGGAAGAGTGTCTGCTCGATTCAGACGTCCAGGTTCGCAACCCCGGCCTCGATCGCGCCGGCTACGAGAGGATCTTTCGCGAGTGTCTCGGCGCGAGCCATGTCCTCTGGCTCGGCCGAGGGATCGCGGGCGACGATACCCATGGCCACGTGGACGATCTCTGCCGATTCGTTTCCGCGACGACGGCGGTCCTCTGCCGCGAGGCGAATCCGAAAGACGTCAACTACGCCGCCCTCGAGGAGAACCGCGAGCGCCTCCAGGACGCGCGTCTCGCGGACGGATCCCGGCTCGAGGTCGTGGCTCTGCCGATGCCGTCGCCTCTCGTCTTCGAAGACAGACGGCTCCCGGCTTCCTACGCCAACTTCTACGTCGCCAACGCCGCCGTGCTCGTTCCGACGTTCAACGACCCGAAGGACCGCGAGGCGCTGGGCCTGCTGGGAGAGCTGTTCCGGGACCGTCCCGTCGTCGGCATCCACGCGGTCGATCTCGTCTGGGGTCTCGGAACCATTCACTGCCTGACGCGGCAAGAGCCGAAGCCGGCCGCATGAAAGAGATCGGCGAAATTCCCACTCCCGCTGTCCTGATCGACCTCGAAGTCCTGCAGGCGAACATCGACCGGCAAGCCTCAAGGGCCAGGGCCGCGGGCGTGAAGCTCCGGCCCCACGCCAAGACGCACAAGTCGCCGGCGATCGGAAGGATGCAGCTCGCCGCCGGCGCGGCGGGCATCTCGCTCGCGAAGACATCGGAGGCCGAGGCCTTCGCGGGGGCGGGCTTCGATGACATCTTCATCGCCTACCCGACCGTCGGTTCCGGAAAACCCGAGCGGCTGCTCGCCCTCTCGGACCGGATTCGACTCGCGGTCGGCTTGGACAGCGCCGAGGGCGCCGCCGCCCTCTCGCGCGTCTTCGCGTCCGCCGGACGGCGCCTGGAGGTGCTCATCAAGATCGACTGCGGCTACCACCGCGTCGGCGTTGCTCCGCAAGCGGCGCTCCCGCTCGCCGCGCGTGTCGCGGAGCTGCCGGGGCTGCGCTTGCGCGGCGTTTTCACGCACGGCGGACAGGCATACTCGGCGCAAACTCCCGAAGCGCTCGATCAAGCCGCTCGGGAAGAGGCGGAGGCGGTCGTGTCCACCGCGCAGAAGCTTCAGGCCGCCGGAATCGGAGTCGAGGAGATCTCCGTCGGTTCGACACCGACCGCGCGGCGGGTCATGACCCATTCGGGCGTGACCGAATGCCGTCCCGGCAACTACGTCTTTCACGACGGCTCCCAGGTCGCTCTGGGAACGTGCGCGGCCTCCGATTGCGCGATGACCGTGCTCGCGACCGTCGTCTCCGTGCCGGCGCCGGACCGCGCGGTCCTGGACGCGGGATCCAAGACGCTTTCTTCCGATCCCCTCTGGCCGCGGGCCGGAGGCCATGGGCTTCTGCTCGGCACGTCGAGTCGGATCGCCAAGCTATCCGAGGAACACGGCGTCGTCTCGGTCGCGCCGGGCGATTCCTTTCGCGTGGGCCAGCGCGTGCGCATCCTGCCCAACCACGCCTGTGTGATCTCGAATCTGCACGACCGGCTCCTGGGCATCCGCGGTGAGCGGGTCGAGACCGAGTTCCAGGTCAGCGCCCGCGGCAAGGTGGAGTGATCCGTGCCGCGCCGGAGCAAGCGCCCTCTGGCGACCAGGACCGTCGCCGACGACATCAAGCAGAAGCGGGCTTTCGCGAACCTAGGCCAGGAGGCTTCAGCCGAAAAGTAATTCCGGTGCCTCCGGCTCTCCGCCCCCTCGTCCGACGGGAGAGAGGGCGTTCTTTTTTCGCTATCCTGCGACAGCGAATTCGCATGAGCACGGTCTCGCTGCCTCTCTGGCTGCTCGTTCTGCTGCTTCTGCTCGCCGTCGCCGGCGTCCTCGAGCATTTGCTCCTTCCCTCGGCGCGCTGGATCCTGCGCCGCCGCGTGAACCGGGTTCTGGAAGAGCTCCACACGACGCTCAAGATCCGGATCCCTCCGTTCAAGCTCACCAAGCGGGCGGTCCTGATCGATCGCCTCATGTTCGACCCGGCGGTGCAGGAGGCGGCGGCCGCGCGTTCCCGCGAGAGCGGCGTTCAGCTCGAAGTCGTCATGAGGCAGGTCTCTTCCTACGCTCACGAGATCGTGCCCGGCTTCAACGCCTACGCCTATTTCCGCGTGGGCTATTCCCTCGCGCGAAACCTCGCGCGCTCTCTGTACCGCGTGCGCCTCGGCTATTCGGACGAGGAAGGCCTCGGCGCAATCGGCGACAACGCGACGGTCGTATTCCTGATCAATCACCGCAGCAACATGGACTACATCCTCGTCGCCTATCTGGCGGCCGAAAAGGCGGCGCTGTCCTACGCGGTCGGCGAGTGGGCTCGCGTATGGCCGCTCCAGACCCTCGTGCGCGCGATGGGCGCGTACTTCGTCCGCCGCAACTCGGGCGACCCTCTCTACCGCAAGGTGCTCGAGCGCTACATCGCCATGGCCACGGCGGGCGGAGTGACGCAGGCCGTGTTTCCGGAAGGGGGCCTGTCGCGGGACGGCCACCTGCGCCCTCCCAAATTCGGGATCCTCGACTACATGTTGCGCGCGTTCGATCCGGCAGGGCCGCGCGACATCGCCTTCGTTCCGGTCGGCATCAACTACGATCGGGTCTTCGAGGACCGGAGTTTCCTTCGAGAGCTCCGGTCGCCCTCGGAGCGGCCAGGGTTTCTGCGGTCGTTCGCGGGCGCGGTCCGCTTCGTCTTCCGCAATCTGATCCTCCTCGGCTCCAACCGGTGGCATCGATTCGGATATGCCTGCGTCAACTTCGGCTCGCCCGTGTCGCTGGCTCGATACGCGCGCGAACGAAGTCTCGATTTCCGAGCCCTCGCCAAAGAAGAGCGTTTCGCGCGGGTCCAGGAGTTCGCTGGGAACCTGATGGACGCGATCGCTCGAGTCATTCCGGTCGTTCCCGTGCCGCTGGCCGCCACCATCTTCGTCCGCGAGCCGGAAAGAACCTGGAGCGAGCTCGAGCTCAAAGCCGAAGTCTTCCGGCTGATGGAAGAGCTTCGCCGCAGCGGCGCCGTCGTCTACGTTCCCCGGGGAGACCAGGACTATGCCATCGAGGTGGGTTTGCGGATGCTGACCCTGCGGCATCTGGTCTCGGAGAAGGACGGACTGTACCGGGCGATCCGATCAGAGCTTCCTCTTCTGACCTACTACGCGAGCTCGATCGCGCATCTCTTCGCCGCGGCTCCTGTGCAGCCGCCGCAGCCGGCCGCCGCTACGGGCGCTCGGGGTCGGGGATGAGAACCGACAACAGGAAGCTGACGACCGAGACGACCAGCGCGCCGAGGAAGGCGGCCCAGAATCCGGTCACGTGGAAACCGAGGCCGAGACGGCCCGCGAGTGCGCTCGTCAACCAGAGAACCAGGGCGTTGATCACGAACGTAAAGAGTCCGAGCGTCAGAATGAGGAGCGGACAGGTCAGGAGGGCCAGGATCGGACGAAGCAGAGCGTTGAGGAGCCCAAAAACCAGAGCGACCAGGAGGAGATAAACGAACTCTCCCGAATAGCTCACGCCGGGGACGATTCGGGTCGCCACCCAGAGGGCGGCCGCGCTGATGAGGAGCCGCACCAGGAACCGCATGGCGTCGATTCACTATATCTCGAAGAACGACGACGAACGAGCGATCCCGCCGCGATGATCGAGCGTCGTTTCGTCTTCGTCGCGGGAGGCACCGGCTACATCGGGCGTTCGGTCATCCCGCGCCTTCTCGAGCGGGGCCATTCGGTCAAGGCACTGGTTCGGCCGGGCTCGGAACGCCGGCTTCCGGCGGGAGCGACGCCAGTCATGGGAAACGCCCTCGATCGGGAAAGCTTCGGCTCGCAAGTGCGCCCTTGCGACACGTACCTCCAGCTCGTCGGCGTTGCCCATCCCTCTCCCTCCAAAGCGGAGGAGTTTCGCCGGATCGATCTCGCATCCGCGCGCGCATCTGCCGCGGCGGCGCGCCGGGCGGGCGTCGCGCATTTCGTCTACCTCTCGGTGGCGCAGCCGGCTCCGGCGATGAAAGCGTACGTCGAGGCCCGGGCGGCGGGCGAGGCTGCCATTCGCGAAGCCGGTTTGAACGCGACGTTTCTGCGTCCCTGGTACGTCCTGGGACCCGGACACCGCTGGCCGGCGCTCCTCTGGCCGGGCTACTGGCTTGCGGAACGATTCGCGCCGACCCGCGAGACCGCTCGCCGGATCGGCCTCGTCACGCTTTCTCAGATGACGGCAGCCATCGTTCGAGCGGTCGAGACCCCGGCCGCCGGGGTCCGCATCGTCGAGGTGCCCGAAATCCGGAAGGCGCGGCTATAGGATTCCCGCCGTCATGCAGACGGAGTGGCGCAGGGACACGTACGCCATCTCGACCGACCGCGGAAGGCTCGATCGAACGGTCATTCACCATTTCCTGGAAGGCTCGTACTGGGCCAAGGGAATCCCGCGCGAGATCGTCGACCGCTGCATCGAGAACTCCCTCTGCTTTGGCCTCTACGACGGCGCGCGTCAAATCGGCTTCGCCCGGGTCGTCACGGACCTTTCGACCTTCGCTTACCTGGCCGACGTCTTCGTCCTCGACTCGGCGCGTGGCCGGGGGCTCGGCGTCTGGCTGATCGAGACGATCATGCGACATCCGCAGCTGCAGGGCTTGCGGCGCTGGATGCTCGCGACCGCGGACGCCCATGGGCTTTACCGCAAGTTCGGATTTACCGCGCTCTCCCGTCCGGAGCGAATGATGGAGATCACCGACCCCGACATCTACATGCGATCGAAGAGGAAGTAAGGGGGCGAATCCGATCCTCCCTCACGCCGGTTTCTGGCTTGAGGCGGCGGCGCTTTCGGCCGAGTACGGATAGCACCCGAGCACGAGACGGTAGGGACGCCCGGCTCCCGGCGCGCCGCCCGCACTCAGGTTCGGTGAAGTGAACCTCGCAATCACGGCCACGACCGCGCTCTGAAGCTCGCGAGTGAATCGCTCCCGCTGCTCGGCGCTGTCGAACCGGAATTGGGACTTGATCGCGACCGAAGAGACTTTCTTGCCCTGCGCCCGAGCGGCGCGCGCGACATCAGACTGCATCTGTTCGGTCAGCGCGGCAAGATAGGCGGCGCTGCCGGCATCCGAGACCTCCCGCCAATCCGCGCGAGCGGTTCCCAGGAGCTCCGGCAAGAGAATGTATCCATGGGCCAAAGCGACGTAACGCTGCTCGAACATATTGCGGCGCCGCCTTCGGCCGGCTCGCCGCAGAAGGCCCGTCCGGGCGAGCTCGTGCACGTGGTAGTTGACTCTCTGGCGAGGAAGACCCAGACGCGCGGCGATCTCGGTCGCGGAGGCGGGCTGCCTCGCCAGACCGAGGATCCGGGCGCGTAAGGGCTCGAGCAGCGAGATCGCCTGCCTGGGGTCGATGATCCATTCGAGCTCGGAGGGCCGCACCGGCATATTGACAAGTGTAATAATACTAGAAAGATATTTTTGTCAATAAGGAAGGCCTCTGCGAAGGGTCCTTGTCATGTTTTCGAGGCTTCTTATTGAGTATGCTCAGCGGAATGACCTCGGACCTTCGAAATCCCCGGCGCGGTCTCTCTGTTGAGGGTTCCTAACGTGGCACGCCTGGGCGCATTTGGTGGATCCGTCAGCTCGCGCCTTCCCCGGTCCGAGGGCCGCAAGGGTCGGCCGGGAGAGGAGAGCAAGCGCAAGGCGCCGCCGCTTTCCGTTGTTCTCCGCGACGCGGTGGAGCTCGTCGCCGCGCGAAAGGGCCGGTTGGCCCTGGGACTCCTCCTCCTGGTCATCAACCGCCTCTGCGGGCTCGTCCTGCCCGGGACGACGAAATGGCTCCTGGATGACGTGATCGGGAAAGGGCAGCGCCAGCTCCTGCCAGCGCTTCTTCTCGCGGCCGGCGGGGCCACGCTCGTTCAGGCGGTCACGTCCTTCGCCCTCGCCCAGATTCTCGGCAAGGCGGCGCAGCGCTCGATCACGGAGATGCGCCGGCAGGTTCAGAGCCACGTGGCCCGCCTGCCGATCGCCTATTTCGATCAAACCAAGACCGGAGTGCTTCTTTCCCGCGTCATGACCGACGCGGAAGGGATTCGAAACCTGGTCGGGACCGGTCTCGTCGAGGTGGTTGGAGGGCTTCTGACGGCCGCTCTCGCCCTCGTGATTCTGTTCCGGCTCAACTTCCGCCTCACGCTCATCGCGCTGGCCGTGCTGTCGCTCTTCGGGCTCGTGCTTCTCTACGCGTTCAAGACGCTGCGGCCCCTCTTCCGTGAGCGCTCCAAGATCAACGCGGAGGTCTCCGGGCGCCTCACCGAGTCGTTTGCGGGCGTGCGGGTCGTCAAGGCCTATCGGGCGGAGCGCCGCGAGGCGATCGTTTTCTCCAAGGGGGTCCACCGTCTCTTCCGCAACGTGGCGCAGACGATGACCGGCTTTTCCGCTGTCTCGGCCTTCTCGACGCTTCTCTTCGGTTTCGTCGGCGTCGTCATCATGTGGGTCGGCGCAACCGACATGCTCGCCCACCGGATGACGCTCGGAGCATTCGTCTCATTCACTCTCTACCTGGCGCTCCTCGTCGGGCCGGTCGTGCAGGTGGTGTCGATCGGCAGCCAGATCACCGAGGCCTTCGCCGGCCTCGAGCGGATCCGCGAGATCCGAAACGAGCTGGTGGAGGACGCGCAGGATTCCTCACGCGAGACGCTGCCCAGGCTCGAAGGGCGAGTCGAATTCCGGAACGTCCATTTCGAATACCGCAAGGACGTCCCGGTGCTCCACGGCATCTCCTTCGTCGCCCTGCCCGGAACCTCGACCGCCCTCGTCGGCGCCTCGGGATCCGGCAAAAGCACGATCATCGGATTGGTCGCCGCCTTCTATCGGCCGACGTCGGGGGAAATTCTGGTGGATGGCCGCGATCTCGCCCGCGTGCGGCTGGCCGACTATCGGTCGCAGATCGGAGTCGTGCTGCAGGACAACTTTCTCTTCGACGGAACGGTCTTCGACAACATCGCCTTTGCCCGCCCCGAGGCGACGGACGAAGAGGTCCGGCGCGCGGCTGCGATCGCGCGGTGCGACGAATTCGTCGACGAGCTTCCGGAGAAGTACGACACGATCGTCGGCGAGCGGGGCGTAAAGCTCTCGGGAGGGCAGCGCCAGCGGGTGGCGATCGCCCGTGCGATTCTGGCCGATCCGCGCATTCTCATTCTCGACGAGGCGACCTCGTCGCTCGACAGCGAGAGCGAGGCCGCGATTCAGGCGGGGCTGGCCGAGCTGATGAAAGGACGCACGACCTTCGTCATCGCCCATCGGCTCTCGACGATCCGCAAAGCGGACGCGATTCTGGTCGTGGAAGGCGGCCGGATCGTCGAGCACGGGAAGCACGAAGAGCTGCTCGCGCTCGGCGGCCGCTACGCGGATCTCTACACGCGCCAGTACGGAGTCGAGGCCAACCTCTTCTTGAACCCCGGCGAGACGCCGCAAGCGCCCAAGGAGCCGCCGGCCGCTTCGGCCGCAGCGGACGTGGGGGCCGTTGGCCGGCTTCCTCTCGTCGGAGGCGGGCCCTCAGAATGACGCCTTGGTCTCAGCACGTCGCGGCGTGCGAAGTCTCCGGGTGCTCGGCTCTCGTTTAGAAAGTTTCGCAGCACCGGTCGCGGAGCGACCGCCCGCGCTGCAAGTTCACGCCGCGGGAGCGAGAGTGCAGCAAAAGGATCAGACAGGCGGTCGAGGCCGTAAACGCCGACCTCGGTCGGCGTTGCCTAACGCTACGGGGGTCTGCCTTTGGCGCCGAAGGCGCAGATCCTGAGAAAGTGAACGCGACGGACTAGTCTCTCCGACCGCCGCCAAAAAACCGCAGCAGGAACAGAAACAGGTTGATGAAGTCGAGGTACAACGACAGCGCCCCGACGACCGCGTAGGAGCCGACCTGTCCGTCGGGTAGAGCCGTCGCCATCTGCTTCAATCGCTGCGAGTCCCAGGCGGTCAACCCAGTGAACACGATGACGCCCACGATCGAGATGACGAACTGAAGGCCGTCGTTGTGCCAGAACATCCCGACCAGCATCGCCAGAATCAGCCCGATCAGGCCCATTCCGACGAAATGGCCGACGCCGGCCAGACTTCTCTTGGTCGTGGCACCGAAGAGCGCGAGCGCGCCGAACATTCCCGCGGTGATCACGAACGTCGTCGCGATCGAAGCGCCGGTGAACGCGAGAAAGATGAGCGACAGAGTCGCGCCATTGAGCGCGGAGTAGAGAAGAAACAACGCGGCGGCCGTGCCCGGCGCGAGCTTCTGGACGCGCGCGGAGAGGTAGAAGACGAGGCCAATCTCACCAATCGCGAGCCCCCAGAAGACCAGGCGATTGGCGAGTAACACCGAGGCGAAACCGGAGGCAACGACGGCCAGCGCCACGACCGCCGTCGTGGCGAGCCCGACGAACATCCATCCGTAGACCGCCTTGAGAAACGAGGTGACGCGCTCGGCGGTGCGGACCGTCGTCGTCTCGAACGCCGAACTGGGAGTCATTTCGAACTGGTTCATGCTCACTCCTTCGCCGAAAAGAGAACAATCCTCCGACCTTTGCGATTCCTCTTCCAGGGCCGGCGGCCGGCCCTAGTTGACGTAATTCTTGAGCGCCTCCAGATACCGCAGCGCGATCGGATCTCCGGGATTTCGCTCGAGAGCCCCCTGAAACTCCGACAGCGCCTCGGCGAACTCGCCTCGCGACGCGTGCAGGCGGCCGAGATTCAGGTAGGGAAAGTGTCGGGGCTCGTAGCGTGGGGCCTCTTTGGCCTTTTCGAACCAGGAGACCGCTTCGTCATGCCGGCCGCCCTCCATCAGATAGCAGCCGATGTCGTTGTAGGGGTTTCCGAACGTCGGATCGGTGGCGATCGCCTTTCGGCACTCGTCGATCGCTTCCTCGAGCCGCCCCTCGAAGGAATAGGCCCACCCGCGAAAGGTGTACGCCTCGGCAGTCGGCGCAAGCTCGAGCGAGCGCGTGAAGAGACGCACCGCCTCGTCGAGATCTCCCGAGAGCAAACTCGCCGTTCCCTGCCGCCAGAGGTCCACGGCCTTATCCAAGGCGTCAGCCATCCTCCTGATCTTACCGCCGTACAATGGGCCGTGATGACGGCAGCACCGCCGGCTCGCGCGCGCCTGGGTTCATGAGCGACGACCGGAAGTATCGTCACCGCGGCTACATGGACACGGGCCGCGAGGAATCCGGTCCTCGGCGGCACGGCCCGAAGCCCGACCGTTCCGACGGCGCGCCCCGAGGACGCGGCATCGACCAGGACAAACCGGTCGTCTTCGCCTGCCGCGCGTGTGGCGAAAAGCGCCGCGACCCCGAGGAGATTCGTTCCGACTCGCGCTGTCCCAAGTGCGGCGCCGACCTGCACTCTTGTCGGCAGTGCGCCTACTTCGACACGGCGGCGCGCTTCGAATGCTCTCAGCCGATCCCGGAACGGATCGTCTCGAAGAACCGGGCGAACCAATGCACCTTCTATTCGCCGGCCAAATCGTTCGACCTCGCCGGATCCCGCGCCGTCGAAACGCCCGACGACGCTCGAGCCGCCTTCGACCGCCTTTTTAAAAAGTGACGCCGCGTCGCCGAAGGCTGGCGCGGCGTCATCCTGAGGAGCGCAGCGACGAAGGATCTCTGAAGCACACGTCGCGAGAGTCGCTGGCGCGGCGTCATCCTGAGGAGCGTCAGCGACGAAGGATGACTTGCGGCGCGGGCGGTCGCTGCGCGACCGGGCGCCGCGAATTTTCTGACCCGGGGCCGGACCCATGCCGGTCGCACGCCGATGCAACGACGTCTCGAGAATTCCAGCGCACTCTCTAGAGGCTTGCCTCTCGCTTAGCCTTCCGCAGGACTCGGCGCAGCATCGCCTGCGTCAGTTTCCCCGTAAACGTGTTCTGCTGGCTCGGGTGGTAGGAGCCGAGCAGACGATGCCGGCCAATCGTATAGACCGCTTCGTGGGCGAAGCGAGGCCGGGGCTTCGGAAGCGTCTCTCCGCTCTCGGACAGCACTTTCAGACAGGCATCGAAGGCGAGCGCGCCGAGCGCCACGAGAACGGCCTCGGAAGACAGCAGCGCAAGCTCGCGAGAGAGGTAGCCGCGGCAATTCGCCAGCTCCTCGGGGAGCGGCCGGTTCGCGGGTGGGGCGCAGCGGCAAGCGGCGGAAAGCAGGACTCCGCGGAGCTCGAGCCCGTCATTCGCCGCGCGCGAGTCCGGGCGGCTTGCGAGACCAACCGCGTGCAGCGCGCGGAACAGAAAGCGGCCGGACTCGTCACCCGTAAAGAGCCGTCCGGTGCGATTACCGCCGTGCGCTGCCGGAGCCAGCCCGACCAGAAGAATCCGCGCGTTCGAGTGGCCAAACGCCGGAAGCGGACGGGCCCAATAGGTCTGTCCCTGAAAGCGGCGGGGTGGGTGGCTCGCGGCCTCCTGCCGCCAGGCAACCAGGCGCGGACAACGCTTGCACGCGACCACCTCGCGCGCGATCCATCGAGCGAGTCGCGCCGCCGCGGGCTCAGAGCGTGGACCGGCCGCGTCCGTAGCGACCGATCAGGCGGGCCTGCCCCAGGATCCGCCCCTGCATCGCGGCAAAGACGTCGTTGCGGGTCGAGCCGGACTTCAACCCGAGCTTCTGAAACAGAGCGTAGAGCGTGAAGATGTAGCTGTGCGTGCCGGACGGAGGGCACGGACCGCCATACCCGAGGTTTCCAAAGTCGTTGACGCCCTGGGAGCCGCCTCCAGGGAGGACCGGGCTCGCCGGCACTCCCTCCGGGAGCTCCACCGTCGCCACCGGCAGGTCATAGAGAACCCAGTGCACCCAGGTCTTGCGCGGCGCGTCCGGGTCTTCCACGAGAAGCGCGAGAGAGACAGTCTTGTCCGGAACACCGCTCCAAAAAAGCGCCGGTGAGACGTCCCTCCCGTCGCAGGTGTGGAGCCGAGGAATGAACGCGCCATTCTCGAACGCGGCGCTCTTCAGGATGAAATGCGCCATCTCAAACGAGCATCGTGCGAACCTGGCTCACTTCGAGAGACTCCCTCATCGCTCCTGGTCCGAGGCAACGACGCCGACTACTTTTTCGCCGGCAAGGCGGGCGGCACTCCCATCTGCCTCCACCTTTTCTTCTTCTCTTCCCAATCATCGAGGGCGCGCTTGCGATTCGCCGCCGCGGCGGCGGCTCGCCGGTCGTCCTCGGAAACCTCCGGCTCCGGACCCGTGTCCTTGCCGGCCGACTCCTCTGGTTCTGCCATCCCTACCATTCTACGAGAACGTCCGTCAGGCGCGAACGTTACTGAACGACGATCAGCCCGAGCATGCCCGCGTGCTGTTGCGGATCGCCGCCGCAGTCCTCGTTGGTGCAGGCGAAGGGGTACGTTCCGCGCTGAAAGGGTTGGGGAACAAAAGGCGGAGAGCTCGCGGGCGGAATCATCACGTCCGGCCCTCCCAGGGCAATCGTGTTGATCGCCGCCGGAAGGCCCAGGTCGGAGATGCCCCCGAAACCATGCACGGGGTTGGGCGTCTGCGCCGAATCGACGTTGTGGAAGACGAGCCGGTAGGCGGTTCCCACCGTCAGCGTCAACGGAGAAGAGACCGGGCCTCCGGGCGAGAAATCCCAGGCCTTGACGTTGATGGTCACGATCTGGACGCCGGCCGGCGGCGTTGGGGTGGGAGTGGGTGTCGCCGTGGCCGCGACGGAGGTCGTGGTCGGCGTTGGGGTAGGCGGCCGGAACCCGGCGGGCGGAGGTACGTCGCCCGCTCCCACGAGCAATATCAGGTCCCCCGACGCGTTGTCCGCTTCCGCCGCGTACGTGAACAGCGGGCCGCCGCTCGACTCCACCGTGACGTACCCGTCCGTTTTGACCAGACTCCCAAACCCCACGGTCGTGTAGATATCGTTGACCTGCGTCACCGCATTTGCTCCCAACGGCACCGCGGCCGTCCCCAACAACACGTTGCCGTCGAACAACCGAATCGTCGCCGTCACCGCTGTTCCATTGGGGTTGTACACACCCACGTTCGTCCGCGACTCTCCGTTAGCCAGACTCGTCAACACGGAGTACACCGACGCCGCGCTCGACGGCAGCCCCGGCACGAACATTCCCACGTGTCCGCCACCCGGCGACGGCGACCTCAACTGCGACGTGACGAGCAGTCCGTCCTGGTCTGAAGTGAACTCCACCGCCCCCAGACTCTGCGGCGTCGAAAACAGGCTCACGCAGATGTCATCGAACCCCCGCGCCTCGCGCGCGGCCAGCTGAAACACCTGCGTCGCTCCATTGAACCGGTAGACCGCCGTCACGTTCAACACGTTCACGTACGACGTGTTGAACACACGCACGTCCGACACGAACGGCACTCCCCCCTTCCCGGTCGTCGACGCCGCCACCGGCAGTGTCACCGTGTCTGCCCAAAGAGCGGGAGCCAGAGCCAGGGCGCAGCCCCAGACGAACCAAAGGCGGTTCTTCGCCATCACTCTTTGGACGGCGCGGAGAGCGGCGGGTTGACGCCCGAATCCAAAGAAAAAGCCCCCGAGTGGGGGCTTCCTGGCACCGGCCGCGTCGGACCTTAAGGATTGACGGTCACGCTGCCGATCATCGAGTCGAGGTGGACATCGCAGAAGTACTTGAACGTCCCCGCCGTGTTGAAAGTCGAGGAAAAGCTCGCCGGCATCGTTTGGATGCCCGACTCCCATTTGCCGTCGGCGTCGCAGCTCTTCGCCGCGTAGCCCGGGCCGCCCCCCGTACAAACCCCTGACGTCGTCGAGTGATAGCTGGCCATCCAGACCCACTTGACGGTGTCGCCGACGTGAATGGTCGTCTGGTTCGTGCCGCTCGCCGTGTCGGTGAAGGCATTGCCCGACTGACCAATATTGACGACGTGGATGGTGCCCGCCGGCGGCGTGGGTGTGGGTGTCGCCGCGGGAACGCCGCCGGTTGGCGTCGCGGTCGGCGCGTGGAATCCCGCCGGGGCGGGCTTGTCGGCCGCCCCGACGATGAGAATCAGATCCCCGGTCGCATTGTCTGCTTCCGCCGCGTACGTGAACAACGGGCCGCCGCTCGACTCCACCGTCGCATATCCGTCGGTTTTGACCAGACTTCCGAACCCGACCGTCGCGTAAATGTTGTTGACCTGCGTCACGGCGTGCGCGGCAAGCTGCACCGGCGTCGTTCCCAGCAACACGTTGCCGTCATACAAACGAATCGTCGCCGTCACCGCTGTCCCGTTGGGGTTGTACACGCCCACGTTCGTCCGCGAGTCCCCGTTGACCAGGCTCGTCAACACAGAAACTGCCGACGCCTCACTCGACGGCAGCCCCGGCACGAACATTCCCACGTGCCCGCCACCCGCAACCGGCGACCTCAACTGCGATGTCACGACGAGTTCATCGTCGGACCCGTTGATCGTAAACTCGACGGCCCCCAGACTCTGCGGCGCCGAAAACAAGCTCACGCAGATGTCGTCGAACCCTCGCGCCTCCCGCGGCGCCAGCTGAAACACCTGGGTCGCTCCGTTGAACCGGTACACCGCCGTCACGTTCAACGAATCCGTGTACGACGTGTTGAACACCCGCACGTCCGACACGAACGGCACTCCGCCCTGCCCCGTCGCCGACGCCGCCACAGGCAACGTCACCGTGTCCGCCGCGGCTGCCGCCGCGAACGTCAAACAGGCCAGCGTAGACAGCACCCCGCTCCGCGCAATCCAATCGGTTTTTGATTTGGTCATCATGGGAATCCCAAAATATCCAATCGCGGCGTGCGTGATCACACTTTTTAGCTTCCTTCCATTTCTCCGTTTAGGTTCTCTTAATGCGGCGGACCGCCACGTATAATCTTCGCCCGCCGTGACTTCCTCCTCCGCCACGCTCGAGATCCTCCGGCGCGGCGTCGTCGACCTCATCGAAGAGAAGGATCTCGTCCGCAAACTCGAGCGCGGACGACTGACCGTCAAGGTCGGCTTCGATCCTTCGGCCCCCGACATTCACTTGGGGCACACCGTCGTTCTGCGCAAGATGCGCCACTTTCAGGATGCGGGGCACCGCGTGGTGTTCGTCGTCGGAGATTTCACGGGCATGATCGGCGACCCGTCCGGAAAGAAGTCGACCCGTCCACAGCTGACGCGAGAAGAGGTCGAACAGAACGCGGCGACCTACACCAAGCAGGCGTTCGCCATTCTGGATCCCGAAAAGACGGTCGTGGAATTCAACAGTCGGTGGCTGTCGGCGCTCGGCTCCGCGGGATTCATTCGGCTCGCCTCTCGAATCACGGTCGCGCGAATTCTCGAACGGGACGACTTCCAGAAACGGTGGACGGCGCGGCAGCCGATCGCGTTGCACGAGCTTCTCTATCCCCTCGCTCAGGGATACGACTCGGTCGCGCTGAAAGCAGACGTCGAGCTGGGCGGCACCGACCAGCTCTTCAACCTGCTCGTCGGGCGCGACCTCATGCGGGAGGAAAACCTGGAGCCACAGGTCGTGATGACGCTGCCGCTCTTGGTCGGCACCGACGGTGTGGAGAAAATGTCGAAGTCGCTCGGCAACGCGATCGGAATCCGGGAGCCTCCCTCGGAGATCTACGGCAAGCTCATGTCGATCCCCGACGCGCTCATGTGGAACTACTTCGAGCTGCTGACCGACGTTCCTTCGCCGGACATCGCGGCGCGACGTCGCGGCGTGGAATCCGGAGGCGAGAACCCGAGAGACGCCAAAGCCGACCTCGCCCGCCGAATCACGGCGCAGTTCTACGGCGAAACCTCCGCCCTGCGCGCGGAAGAGGACTTCCGACGCGCCTTCGCCCGAGGTCAGGAGCCGGAGACGATCGAAACGACCGAGGTGCCCCCCGACGCCAACGCGCTGGGGCACGCTCTCGTCGCCGCGAAGCTCTGCGCCTCGATGCGGGAGGCCCGGCGAAAGATCGCGGAAGGCGCCGTCGCGATTTTCGAGAGCGGGCAGCCCCGGATTCTCAAGAATCCGGACGAGAGGCTTCCCCTCTCAGGGAGCGCCACGCTCCGCGTCGGACGCCGCTTCCGACGCATCGTCTGGAAGTCTTGAGCGGCGGGGGTGCAACGCATAAGCCGCCACGAAGAGGACCCCGAGCCCGGCGTGAACCCAACCCGACCATCGGCGCGTCACCTCCCCGGTCAGCGCCTGCACCAGGTATCCCGAGAGGCCCAGAGGGATCGCGACCCTCGTGAGGATGCGTCCGGACCGCCGGCCTTCGCGGTCACCGCCGAGAAAGCGTGCCAGCGCATGTCGCCGGAAGATCAGGCCCAGGCCGAAGACGGCGATCGGGGCGGCGAGGATGTGAAGCCGCAGAGCCCACGGCTGCCAGGGGTGCCCGATCCGCGAGTCCGGATCGGCGTTGGTCATCCCGTACTTCATGACGCCGTAGACGAGCCCGCTCAAGGAAACGGCAGCGATCGCGAGGTGGTTGGTCCAGGCTTCCCAGCGTTTCATGGGCCCGGCGCCTTTTCGTGGATCGCCTGGTGGATGGCGAGCACGCGCCTGGCCGCCTCCATCGTGGCGCGCGCGGTCAGCGTTGCGCCGGCCACGGGGCGAATCCCGCCGGAGAGCGCGAGCGCGTCGTCGAGCTTCTTGCCGGAGAACTGGCCGTACCAGTTCTCGCGCGGCAAATACTCTTCGGGTTCCGCGAACGAAAGGACCTCGATGCGCGCGATCCCGCCCGCCGGATCGATCAGGATCATGAGCGTCTCGGTCTCGGTTCGCACCACGTGCGTATCGAAGTAAGCGGTGCCGATTTCGCGGCCGTCGCGAATCCCGACGTAGAAGGTGACGAGCGCGCTCGGCGGATGCGTCGCTCGAGCGAGCTTCGCCGCGGCGGTCTGTTGAGACGGAGTCAGGAAAGCGGTCCGACGTTCGACCTTCGTGCCGGCCGGAAAAGCCAGGCGCAGGGCCTCCTCCTGGCTCAGGAACACCTTGGCCCCGATCGGCTTGGCCGCCAGAAGCAGAAACGCCGCCGCCGCCAGCGCGTTGGGACCGCGTCGAATGCTCACGGGCGGCTCAGAAAATGTACCCGAGCGCGAAGTTCCATTGATTCACGCCGGTCTGCGCCGCGTCGCGGCGCTCCTGCCAGTCCACCTTCAAGACCAGCTGATCGATCGGTTTGAACGCGAGACCCAGCGTCAGCTCGCGAATGTCATTGGCGGGATTTCGTTCGTAGCCGGCGGGGACGGAGGCCTGCGTGTCGTACTGCTCGTAGCGGACGTAGGGCAGCAGTCCCATCCGGGAACCCGGCCAGAGAGAGAGAACGTCGAAGGCTCCCTGCAGATACCAGCCTTCCTGCCGGCTGCCGACCGATTCGCCACCGACGAAACCGTTGAGCTCGTTGACGAGATCCGCCTGGCCCACGTGCGAGCCGGCGTAGAGACCTCGCAGCCAGAGGCCCTGCCACCGCCAGTCGATGTGAGCGTCCCAGACGGTCGTGGGAGCCTTGACCGAGACGCCGGAAGGAGTGACGTGGCCCTGCCCCTCGTCTCCGGTGAAGAACGACACGCCGACGAGGAGTCCCGGTGTCCCCGTGAAGTCGAGCCGCCCCGTAAACGCCCAGTTTCTCGCGAGCGCCTCCGATCCTTCCTGCGATCCTTCGGCGATTCCTTCCGCGCTGTAGCCGGCCACGTTCAAGCCGTTGACCAGGTAGCCGTAGTAGCTGAACGGACCCGACTGTCCATAAACGCCCAGACCGAGCTCGCGCCACGTCGACGGAATGATGACCTGCTCGACGTCCGGCCGCCGCGCGCCGAGAAACGTCGTCGGTTCGTGCAGCTGATTGACCAGGCCCATCGGGATCAGCACGAGACCCGCTCTGGCATTCGCGGCGCGCGAGTGCAGATAATCGAGATAGGCGAACTCGACCTCGGCCTCGCCATTCTTGTCCGAAGCCACGACCGCATTCTCGTATTCGAGCTCGGAATTGAAGAGAAAGCGCTCGTCGAACTTGTAACCGAAATAAACGACTGCCCGGAGCTGCGTCGCTCGGTCGGTCTGGGAGGAAGGCTCGCCGTTCTGGTTCTTCTGGGCGAAATTCTGATAGAGCGACTCTCCGTATCCGCCGATGGCGACGCCGGTCTTCGCGGCGTACACCTTGGAGGCGGAAGGGCCGACGCCGTAAGAAGCGACCTGAGTCTGACTCGGGGTCGGCAACGGAGCCGGTGCGGTCGCCGCCTCGCCGAGCTTCCACTGCTCGATCTCGCGGGCGAGAACGTCAAT
>DATDNV010000335.1:0-2666 GCA_036518075.1 Thermoanaerobaculia bacterium | reverse complement strand
CGACGATTCCGTACTGGTGCGTCTGCTCGCGATTCACTTCCTGGAGCGCGATGACCGGATTCCCGCGCTCCGAGTAGAGGCGCATCATCTGGCCGATGCAAGGCTCGGCCGAGTCGACGATGTCGTCTCCCAGCATCACGGCGAAAGGCTCCCGGCCGACCAGATCGCGGGCCTGCAGCACCGCGTGGCCGAGGCCCAGGGCCGCCTTCTGGCGGACGTAGGAGACGGGAATCAGCTCGGAGACCGACCTCACCTGTTCGAGAAGATCCTGCTTGCCTCGCTCTTCGAGCATGCGTTCGAGTTCGAAGGATGTGTCGAAGTGATCTTCGATCGCGTTCTTGCCGCGTCCTGTGACGATGACGATGCGCTCGATTCCTGCGTTTTTTGCCTCCTCGACGACGTACTGGACGAGCGGTCGGTCGACCAGAGGCAGCATTTCTTTGGGCTGGGCCTTGGTGGCAGGCAGAAATCGAGTGCCGAGGCCGGCGGCGGGGAATACGGCGACGCGAATCGTTGGCGGCATGGGCCGAATCGTAACCCGGAGCGGAGCGGACTCGCGCGACAACGTCGGCGAGGTCCGTGGAGAGCCGACCGGGCTAAAATGTTCAGCGAATGGTCGACGTCCCTCTTCGGTCTCGGACGGCTCGCGCCGCCGGTCTGCCCGTGCGCTGTCGCAAGCAACGGCACAGGATCTCGGTGCGCGCGGCGGCTGCCGTTCTTCTGTGCAGCGCCGTCCTTTCCCGGGGGAGCCGTCTCGAAGCGGCAACCTGGTGGCGTCTTCCGGTCTGGGGAGCGGAGGTGCGGGTTTTCGCGATCGACCCGTTCGAAGCGGGACGCGTTTACTGCGGCACATCCCGGGGCAACTTCTACGGGACGAACGATTCGGGAGCGTCCTGGACGCCGTTGCGCTCCGGGCCGGCCTTCCCGGGGTACGTCGTGACGGGGCTGATCGCCGACACGCATGTTCCGGGCCGACTCTGGGCGTCGCTTGCGGGTCAATACGCGGGGGGGCTCGTCGTCCGCAGCGACAATCGTGGAGAGGACTGGACCGTCCTGGCGCAGTGGAAGCGCGCGGTCGCCACGCGAGCGCTCGCCATCTCTCCCGGACGCGAGCCTTTGATCGCCGTGGGGGGAGACGAGGGTGTGTACCTGTCGGCGGACGGCGGAACGAACTGGACGCAGACGGGAGCGGACACGCCTGGGCTCGTGGCGGTGGAATCGCTCGCTTTCGATCCTGCCGACGCGAAGACTCTGTACGCCGGGACCTGGCGCCAGGCGTTCCGAACGCGAGACGGGGGGAACACCTGGTCTCGCATTGCCGACGGGATGGTTCTCGATGCGACGGTCTATGCCTGGGATTTCAATCCGGAGGATTCCAAGGACATCTGGGTCTCGACGTGTGGCTGGGTCTATCGGTCGCGCGACGGCGGCGATCACTGGACTCGCTCCAAGAACGGCTTTACGAACCGCCGCTCTCACGCGGTGCGCCGAGATCCGGATCGCGCGGGCGTCGTCTACGCGGCGACCGTCGGGGGGCTTCACCGGTCGACCGACAGCGGCGAGACCTGGTCTCGCGTCTCCCGCGAGTCGCTCGTCGTCACGGCCCTCGCGGTCGACAGGAAATCCGGACGCCTCTTCGTGGGAACCGAAGGCGAGGGAGTCTTCTTGTCCGACGACGGCGGAGTCACGCTGAAGAACGGGTCGGTCGGCCTGGCGGAAGGGCGCGTGTCCGATCTCGTTCCCGATCCCAATGATTCCGGCCGTGTCTTCTTCTTCCGCGCATATGGCGGGGACGAGAGCGGCGTCTGGGAGGCGGAAGGCATGAAGGTTTGGCGCGTATCGCGAGATCCGCTGCCTGCAGCCGCCGCTCTCGTTGCGTCGAGGGATCCCGAAGGGAAAACGATCCTGATCCTTTCCTCGTCGGCCGGCGTCAAGGTCTCCCGGGATCTGGGAGAGCGGTGGATCGCTCCCGATCAGCCTGCCGCGGGCGTGCCGATCTCGCTGTTCGGATCGCCCTTCGCTTCGCCCGTTCTGGTCACGTCGGCCGGCGTCTTCCGGTCTCGTGACGGCGCACGAACCTTTTTGCCGGTCCCTGGATCACCCACCTCGCCGCTCTCGGCGGAGCTGCTCGCCGACGCCTCGGGAAGCGCCTTGCTCGAAGTGCGCACCACGGAAGGCGTGCTTCGCTGGAATGGCTCCGAATGGAGCTCGGTCAAGAAAGCGATGCTGAAGGGGGGCGTCTTCGCTCAGGGAGTGCCCGGAAGCGCGGCCGTGTCCTACAGCACGCTTCAGGATGTGGATGGAACGCTCGTCTGGGAGGAAGGCGGAAAACGATTGTCGCTGACCTGTCCGCGTCCCGGTCTCGCCCTCGCCTCCGCAGCTCAGGCCAAGGGAGGGCTGGTCTATCTCGGGACGGCGGGTGATGGGTTGTTTCTGTTTCAACCCTGAACAGCTATCAGCTCACAGCTCACAGCTCGACTTGCAGCTACAGCCCACCCAAATGCGAGATCGCTGGAGGCTCCTGGCTATATCAGATCTGATATGTCAGAGCTGAGAACAGAGGACTGAGGACTGTTCTGGCTGACAGCTGAAAGCTGACAGCTATTTCACATTCTCGAATCGAATCGTTCCCCCGACCTCGGCCTTCTCCTGTTTCGCCATTCCAC
>DATDNV010000334.1:0-8876 GCA_036518075.1 Thermoanaerobaculia bacterium | reverse complement strand
TGGGAAAGCTGCCGCCTCCCAGCTGCGGGACGCTCTGATCGACACCCGTGTCGAGAATCGCGACGGTCTGTCCCTTGCCCGTGAACCCGAGCGCGTTGGCCGCGTCGCTGCGGATCAGCGACTGCGGGGCCTGGGTGGACGAGGTCTGATCGAGACGCCGCTCGCGGTCGAGCATGACCCATGCGACGTCGGGACGTTGCGCGAGAGCCTCGACTCCCGCGGGAGTCGCCAGACCCGCGAGCATCGAGAAGCTCTCGTAGAAGCGCGGCGAGCGGAAGTCGGCGCTCGAGATCTCCGCGGCCACCCGATTCTGCGCAAAGAGACGCTGCGCTCGCCGCTCCGGCTCTCCCGCCGGATCCGGGCGCTCACGAAGAGCGCGCGCAGAGACCGTTCCGTCCTTGAGGCCGACGATCACGCGGATCTGCGGCTGACGGCTTTCGAGGACTCGCAGCAACGCCGGCTCCGCTTTTGCGACCGCGGCCGGGCTGACCGCCGCTGAAGCTGTCGCCGCCGCGATCAGCACCCCAAAGAAGGCGAAGAAAGGGGCACGAAGACGCCGCTCCATATCGACCTCCCCAAATGGTCTTTGTTTCGTGGCAGATAGATTACAACAGGAGGGGTCTGAGTAGCCCATCCGAACGGAATTTTATTAAGAAAATCAGCCGAATGACCATCAAGAATAAGGAAGGTCTGGCCGGAGATCGAGCCGTTTGAGGGGTCTGAATCGGCGAGTGAGTCTCAGTTCAAACGCGGTTGTCCAGCCCTTAGACACGACAGGTCGTGGCGGTTTGGGGATCAACCCCTAGAGCTTGAGGATCGTTTTCTGGTTCGCCTCCATCCTTCGGGCGACGCGAGCCAGATCCTGCACGAAACGCCGGGTCTCAGCGCGACGGGTCTGATCATCCGGCGACCGGAGAATCGCCGACGGATGCACGGTCGCCGTCGATAGAGCCGAGAACGGGGAGGGGAAAAACGTGCCTCGGCTTCGGGTCACGCGAAAGGACGGGCCGAAGAGAGAGCGCGCCGCAGTCGCTCCCAGGCAAACGAGCGCTTTGGGTTTGATCAGCGCGATCTCTGCGTCCAGCCACGGACGGCACGCGGCGATCTCGGCCGAGTTGGGTTTCTGGTGGATCCGTTTCTTGCCTCGCGGCTCCCACTTGAAATGCTTGACGATGTTGGTGACGTAGGTGCGGGAGCGGTCGATCCCCGCTTCCTCGAGACACGCATCGAGCAGCCGTCCAGCGGGACCAACGAAGGGTCTCCCCTGATGGTCCTCCTGATCGCCCGGGCTGCTCTCCCACGAGAAACAGATCGGCGCCGACCGGACCCTCGCCGAACACCGTTTGCGTAGTGCGCCTCCAGAGCGGGCACGCGCGGCACGTCGACGCCACCCGCCGAAGAGAGGCGAGGGACGGCCGGCTCGGAACAAGCGCCGCCGCGGTTTCGGTCTTCACGCTACTTATCTCGAGCACAGATCGGGCCAGAGAGCGTTTGTCAGCGCAGTCGGTCCCCAGGAGCGGGGAATCATCGGGCGCCGGTCACGGACGCGAGTGTCTACACATCGACTGCGAGATGTCACTCCTCAACAGATTGCTTCTCATTGGCCGGGCGGGTCCTGCCGCCGACCACCTCGCGTGCGCCGCTTCGGGCAGAGGATTTCTTGTGAGCAGAGGGAGGATGCCTCCGCGCGCACGCGAGGCCTCCGTCCGGCGTCACCCGCCCTCGCACTTTCTCTCCAGACCACGTCGCGAGCCGCGGGCATCTCCCGGAGCGGGGCCTCTCGGATGGCGCACCACGACAGATCGTCTCCTGATCACGATGCCGCTGCGCCGTTCGAGCGGAGCGGCGGCAGATCGGTCTGAAGCCTCAGAGCCGCCGCGTCCCCGCGAGGGAGATGCCCGCCGGCGAGCCTCCGCAGCGTGAATGCCTCCCGAGAATCGGGCCGAAGCCGGGTCGATTCGATGTGAATAAACTTTTTGAGAGACCTAAACGGGGACCGCGTCCTCGCGGCCGCCGACTGCGGCTTCGGCGCGTTCGTCGGTCGTATCTTCCGCGCCGCCGACCAGCCGTCGGATTGGCTTCGCGAAGATCAGGAGCACGACCCCGGCAACGCCGGTGACCTTCGCCACGGCCGCGAAGAGCTCCGAAACGCCCATCCCCTCGAATCCCCCGGCGGCGAGACCGGCGATCAGGTTGCCGAGCGCAGTGCCCATGAACCACGTCCCCATGAGCTGACCTCCGAGGTGGCGCGGCGCAAGCTTGGTCACGCTCGACAGGCCCACGGGCGAGAGACAGAGCTCGCCGGTGGTGTGGAGCAGGTAGGTGATGATGATCCACTGCATCCCGACCTTGACTCCGCCCATCGCGATGTGCGCTCCCCAGGCGAGAATTAGAAATCCGATTGCGAGGCTCACGAGACCGTAGCCCATCTTCGCTGCGGTCGACGGCTGCCGCCGCCCCAACCGGACCCAGAGCGCTCCGAAGACGGGCGCCAGGATGATCAGAAACGTGGAATTGACCGACTGGAACCACGACGTCGGAATTAGAAATCCGAGCAAGTTGCGCTCGGTCATTCGTTCCGTGAACAAGTTGAGCGAGGATCCCGCCTGCTCGAAGCCCGCCCAGAACAGAACCGCCGCCATGAAAAAGACGAAGAGGACGACGATGCGCTTCTTCTCGGCCGCGGTCAGCTTCGCGAAAAGAATCAACGACAGGAAGTAGACGACGGCGAGCGCCAGCATGAAGTATCCGGTGGCCTTGGCAACCCCGTAGATGTCGGTCTTGAGCACTCCCGCTCGCTGCAGAGCGACCCCCGCGGCGATCACGCCGACCACGACGGCGCACCCAACGGCGAGTCGACGCACGGCAGCCCGGTCGGCCGGCGTCTTTCCCTTGCCGGCCGCTCGCAGTCCTGCGCTGCCGAGATACTTTCCGCCCAGGCGATACTGAATCAGACCGAGAACCATTCCGACGCCGGCGGCCGAGAAGCCCAGATGCCAGTTCACCCGTTCGCCGAGCCAGCCACACACGAGGGGGCCGATCAGGGCGCCGACGTTGATTCCCGAATAGAAGATCGAGAATCCGGCATCTCGGCGGGAGCTGCCGGTCGGATACAAATCGCCGACCATGGAGCTGACATTCGGCTTGAGGAGTCCCGTGCCGATGACGATCAGAACGAGGCCGCCGTAGAAACTCGGCACGCTCGGGATTGCCATCGAGAAGTGCCCGGCGGCGATGAAGCAGCCGCCGACGAAGACCGCGCTGCGCTGGCCGAGGATCCGGTCGGCAACCCAGCCTCCGGGTAGAGCCATCAGATAGACAAATCCGGTGTACAGCCCGTAGATCGCGGCCGCGGTCTGATCGGTCAGCCCGAACCCGCCGGTTTGGACCGAGGCCACCAGAAAGAGGATCAGCAACGCCCTCATCCCGTAGTAGCTGAAGCGCTCCCACATCTCGGTGAAGAAGAGAGTCGAGAGGCCGCGCGGGTGGCCGAACCACTGCTTCGACGACGCGGCCGGGGTGCTGCTCACCAAAAGAACTCTACACAAGTTTTCTCCCGGGCGTGCGCGTTAAAGTGAACCGCATGCACCCGCCGGAGTTTCTAGGTCCGCTGGTGCTCGTGTTCCTCGCGGCGCTGGCGTCGGCGTACGTCCTGAACCGCCTGCGTCAGCCCCCTTTGATCGGCTTCCTGCTCGCCGGCGCTGTCCTGGGACCCTTCGGCCTCGGTCTCGAGAGCGACATCCAGACCGTGAATACGCTGGCGCAGCTCGGAGTCGTCCTGCTCCTTTTCACGGTCGGACTGGAGCTGGAGCTTCCGAACCTCAAGCGATTGGGGCGCATCGTCTGGGAGGCGGGCTCGATTCAGGTCATTGGAACGCTCGCGCTGATCGTCGCGGTGGGATTGCTCACCGGAGGCGAGCTTCGCCGCACGATCTTTCTGGGATTTCTGGTGGCTCTCTCGTCGACGGCCGTCGTCCTGACACTGCTCGTCGAGCGGAGGGAAATCGACTCGCCGCACGGACGGCTCCTCGTCGGCATGCTGATCTTCCAAGACCTCGCGGTCATTCCCATGATGCTCGCGATTCCCGCGCTGACGGGGAGCTCGGGAAAAGGTCTGCCGGCCGCGCTGACCGCCGCTGGGAAGACGGCCGCGATCGGTGTGCTCCTGTTCCTCGGCGCGCGATTCATCGTCCCGCGGCTGCTTCACGCTGTGGCCGAAACCCGCCAGCAGGCGATCTTCGTCGTCGCCATCCTCTTTCTCGTGCTCGGCACGGCGCTCGCCGCCGAGTCGGCCGGCCTTTCCGCCGCGATCGGCGCATTCCTGGCGGGGCTCGTGATTTCCGAGTCCGACTACGGGCATCAGGCGATGTCGGACATCGCGCCGTTCCGCGACGCGTTCAATGCCCTCTTCTTCGTGTCGATCGGAATGCTGTTCGATCCGCGCACGCTCCTGCGGGAGCCGGTTCTCGTCGGTGTCCTCCTGCTTTTGATCGTCGCCGGAAAGGCGGTGATCGGCGCGATCCCCGTCCGCATTCTCGGGTACGGGCTGCGACCTGCCATCATCGTGGGCTTGTCGCTGGCGCAGATCGGAGAGTTTTCTTTCGTTCTCCTGAATCAGGGAAAAACGGCCGGGTTGATCCGCGCCGACCTCTACCAGGCTTTTCTCGGCGCCGCCCTCATATCGATGGCAGCGACGCCCTGGCTTTCCGAGCGAAGCCACGGGGTGGCGGCCCGAATCTCGGCCGCCGTGACGGGACCGCCGCGCAAGTCGGAACCGGGACTGCCGGGAGAAGATCACGTGCTCGTTTTCGGTTTCGGGCACATGGGCGAGACTCTTTCGCGAGTGCTTGGACGGGCACAGGTGCCGTTTCGAGTTCTCGACCTCAATCCCGAACGGGTTCGCAAGGGCAAGGCGCGCGGCGTCCCAATCGAATACGGAGACACGACGAGCCTGCCTGTGCTGCGGCATGCGCGAATCGACCGCGCCCGCGCCGCGATCGTGCTGTTGTCCGATCCCCGAGGCGCGCGGCAGACGATCTCCCTGTGCCGCCGCCTGGCGCCTCGGATCTTCCTGCTCGCCCGAACGCGTTATCTCTCCGAGATTCCGGACCTGGTCGCGCTCGGCGCCGACGACGTCGTCGCCGAAGAGTTCGAGACTTCGCTCGAGATCTCCGCGCGAACGCTCCGGAAGTTCGACATCTCGCTGCCCTGGATCGAATCGGAGACGCGGAGCATCCGCGAGGCCCGGGAAGAACGATTCCGGCAATTCCGCGCCCCCGACGTCGCCGCCGAGCGGCTGGAGGAAGCGCTTCCGGGCACGCTGATCGATTTCGTCTCGCTCGCACCCGATCGAAGGGCAAGCGGCAAGACCCTGCGAGAACTCAATCTGCGAGCTTCCGGCGGCGCAATCGTCCTCGCCGTCGTCCGCTCCGGACACGCGACTGTGACTCCCGCGGCCGACTTCCGGCTCGAGGCCAACGATCGCCTGCTCATTCTCGGCAGCGACACGGAGCTCGAGCGGACCAGGCAGCTGTTGAGCGGGAGCGGCGGGGAGTAGAGCGAGGAGCGAGGAGCGAGGAGATTATACCGAATCTGATATATCCGGCAGAGTCCGGAATTCTCTTCTCGCCTCGGGAGAGACGGGCAACCTAAGAAAGCCCGAACGCCGCGGCCAGGCTCTCTTCCACCGCTTTTGCCGTCTTGCGAAGCTCTTTCTCGCCGTGCGCGGTCGAAAGAAACCAGGCCTCGAACTGGGCCGGAGGGAGAAAGACTCCCCGCTCGCGCATCGCGTGGAAGAAGACGGCGTAGCGTTTCGTGTCGGAGCGTTTGACCGAGGCGAAGTCGCGCACCGGCCCTCGGCAGAAGAAAAGGGTCGAAAGCGACCCGACTCTTTCGTAGCAGACGCGATCGCCGACTCCGAGACGAGCGATCCCACCGCGCACGTCCGCTTCGAGCCGCGCGCCCCTGGCCTCGAGATCGTCATAGGGCGGCCGGCGCCGGATTTCGTCGAGCATCGCAATCCCGGCCGCCATCGCGAGAGGATTGCCCGAGAGCGTCCCGGCCTGATAGACCGGGCCCGCCGGCGCCATCCGATTCATGAGCTCCCGGCTTCCTCCGTATGCACCCACCGGCAGGCCACCGCCGAGGATCTTCCCGAGCGTAGTCAGATCCGGGGCGACGCCGTATCGCTCCTGCGCGCCGCCGGGACCCAGGCGAAATCCGCTGATCACCTCGTCGAAGATCAGAAGAGCGCCGTGGCGTCTCGTCGATTCCCGAACCGATTCGAGATAACCCGGCAGAGGCGGAACCACTCCCATGTTCGCGGCCAGAGGCTCCAGAATGACGGCGGCGATCTCGTTGGGGAAGCTCCGGAACGCTTCTTCCAGTGCGCCGGCGTCGTTGTAAGGAATGACGGTCGTCAGAGCCGCCACCTCATCGGCCACGCCCGGGCTTCCTGCAATGGCGAGGGTCGCGACTCCCGAGCCCGCCGACACGAGGAACTGATCGGCGTGCCCGTGATAGCCACCTTCCACTTTCACGAGTCTCTTTCGTCCCGTCGCCGCTCGCGCGAGCCGCGCGGCGCTCATCGTCGCCTCGGTACCCGAGTTGACGAACCGAACCATTTCGACGGAGGGAACCATTCGGGCGACCCGCTCCGCGAGGCGGATCTCCGCCTCGGTCGGCGCTCCAAACGACGTGCCTCGCCGCAACGCCTTGTTCAGTGCGCGGCGGAGGAACTCGGGAGCGTGCCCGAACAAGTGTGGGCCGTAGGACTGAACGAAATCGATGTAGGAGCGCCGGTCCGCATCCCGGACCCGCGCTCCCTTCCCCGCAACGACGAAGAAAGGCTCGCCTCCCACCGAGGCGAACGACCGCACGGGCGAGGAGACGCCGCCGGGCATGAGCAGCCGCGCGCGCCCGATCAGCGTCGTGGACCGTGCGCCGATCTTCTTCTTTCTGGACGGAGCGCGGCGGGTCACGCCGTAAACGACCCCTCACGAATCCAGCGCGCGGCGTCCATCGCGTGGTAAGTGAGAATGAAGTCAGCGCCTGCGCGAACGATCCCCGTGAGGATTTCGTAGACAATCCGCTTCTCGTCGATCCAGCCCTTCGCCGCCGCCGCTTTGACCATCGCGTACTCTCCGGACACGTTGTACGCCGCGATCGGCGCATCGAAACGCTCGCGTGCCTCCCGAATCACGTCGAGGTATGCGAGAGCCGGCTTGACCATGATTGCGTCGGCCCCCTCCTCCAAGTCGAGAGCGATCTCGCGCATCGCCTCGCGGCGATTGGCCGGATCCATCTGGTACCCGCGCCGATCTCCGAACTTGGGTGCGGAATCGACCGCCTCGCGAAACGGACCATAGAAAGCGGACGCCGACTTCGCGGCGTAAGAGAGGATCGGGACCGTCGGAAATCCCGCGGAGTCCAGCCCCGAGCGGATCGCAGCGACGCGTCCGTCCATCATGTCCGAAGGGGCGACCACGTCCGCTCCCGCGCGCGCCAGGGAGACGGCGACCCTGGCGAGAAGCGGGAGCGTCGCGTCGTTGTCGACCTCTCCGTCGACGACGACTCCACAGTGACTATGGGAGGTGTACTCGTCCAGGCAGACGTCGGCGATGACGAGAAGTTCGGGCAGCTCCTTCTTCAACCGCCGGACCGCCTCCTGCACCGCCCCTTGGTCGTCCCACGCCTCGCTTCCGGTCTCGTCCTTCTTGTCCGGAAGGCCGAACAGGATCACCGCCGGAATGCCGAGCTCGGCCGCCGCGCGCGCTTCGGCCACCGATCCCTCCGGCGACAGGCGAAAGACGCCGGGGAGCGAGGAAATCTCCTCGCGCCCGCGGATTCCGTTCTTCACGAACAGCGGCGCGACGAACCGGTCGGGGGACAGCCGCGTCTCGCGGACGAGCGCCCGCGAGGCTGGAGTCCGCCGCCAACGCCTCAACCGCGTGCTGGGGAACCTGGACATGTTCGCGAAGAATCTATTCTGGCGCCGGGACGCCCGCAAGCCTTTCGAGCGTGTGCAGCGCCGCTCCGAAATGGGCTTCGGGTGCCGTCTCGATGTGCGCGACTCCGTACGTTTCGAGCAGGCGGCGAGTGAAACGGCCGAGCACGACCGCGGGTGTCGCGCGCAGGCGCGCCGCGGGCGCGTCCGGGAGCCGCTCGAAGAGCCAGATCGCGGCGGAAGGAGAGGTCGTCAGAAACGCCGCGAATGGGTGCTCGGTCACCTCTCGTTCGAAGCTCGCGTCCCGCGGCCGAGGCGCCTTCCGGTAGACGACCGCGCGCTCGACGTGTGCGACTCGATGCCGGAGGCCCTCCGGAAGCTCCGAGGAAGCGTCTTCGCCGCAGGGCAGGAGAACCCGCCAACCCGCCAGACTGCTCGGGAGGCTCTGCAAAATCGACTCGGCCGAGCCTTTGCCGACGAGCTGCGGCTCGATGCCGTAGCGGCGCAAGGCCTCGGCCGTCATCGTTCCGACGGCGGCGACCTGGCCTCCGGCGATCGCGTCTCGCAGCCGGCGTTCGAGCTTTGGATCCGAGATACATCTCTCGACCGCAACCTGGCTCGTAAAGATCGTCAGGCGGGCGGGTTGCGCGAAGGGTTCTTCACCCGGATCGAGCGGCTGGATCGTGTGACTGACTCTCTCGACGATGTCCATGGACGAGCTCTGCCCGACTGACGCAAATGGATTGGCTCCCGACCGCACGACGAGCACTCTCGGCCGATTCATGGCACCTGGACCGATATTAAAGCGGCCGCGCCCCGCGCGAGCAGACGCTCCGCGGCGGTCCGCCCGATCCCTTCCGCCTCGAGCGCCGAACCCGAAGCCTGCTCGCGAAGCGAACGCGTGCCGTCCGGCGAAAACACACCCGCCGAC
>DATDNV010000333.1:0-4848 GCA_036518075.1 Thermoanaerobaculia bacterium | reverse complement strand
AAGCGCGCTCAGGCGGTCTCGGACTACCTCGCTGCCCGGGGAGTCAGCAAGACCCGTCTTCAGGTTCGCGGATTCGGGAAAGACGACCCGGTCGAGTCCAACGCGACGCCCAGCGGCCGGGCGCTGAATCGGCGAACCGAGGTCGTGCTGCCGCAGTAGAGAAATTCAGCATTCCAGATTCAAGATTCAAGACCGAAACGTCCGTCCGCTCGTCACTTGTCACTGCTTCTGAATCTCTCCAGCCCTTCCAGAATCTCCTTCGGCGCGCGGCGCGGTTTGCCGGTCGGATCAGCGAACACGTGTCGCGTACGTCCGTCGGCGAGCAGCGCGTTCCCCGGCCCGAAGATCTCGTAGCCGAATGCCACGATCCGGGAGCCGAGCTCCGGCATCGCCGTGCGCACGAGGATCTCATCGTCGTAGCGCGCGGACTTTCGATAACGACACTCGACCTCGGTCACGAGGATCCATAGCCCCGAGTCCTCCATCGATCGGTAGGGGTAGCCGGCGACGCGGCAGAACTCGGTTCTTCCGATTTCGAACCAGACGAGATAGTTCGCGTGATACACGATCCCCATTGCGTCGGTCTCGGAATATCGGACTCGAAGGGAAAGGTCGACGGTTCGCATGGAGACGAGTGCGATGTGCGAAGTACGACGTTCTATGTTGTGACGGCGACGCCGAGCTCTTCAACCGAGTACTTTGAACTTTGCACTTAGAACTTCGTCAAGAGCCGCTGTCGCACCGCCTCGGGCACGAGCCCTTTCAGATCTCCCCGCAGACGCGCGACCTCTTTGACGAGGCGGCTGGAGACGTAGGAGAACTCCTCCTTGGCCATGAGAAAGACGGTCTCGACGGTCGGTGAAAGCCGCCGATTCATCAACGCCATCTGGAGCTCGTACTCGTAGTCGCTGACGGCGCGCAGCCCCCGCACGATGAGCGTCGCTCCGGCCTCGTTGGCGAAGTCCACGAGGAGGCCCGAAAACGATCGCACCGAAATGGTGCTGTCATGGCCGACGATCTCCTGGATCATCTGCGCGCGCTCGGCGACGCTGAAGAGCGGAACTTTCTCGTCGTTCTCCAGGATCGCGACGATGACTCGATCCGCCAGACGGCGCGCACGCGACAGGATGTCGAGGTGGCCGTTGGTCAGGGGGTCGAATGATCCGGGGTACAGGGCGATGCGCTCGGCCATCACAGTCCTCGTTCGGTGCTCGCTCGACGCAGCCCTTCGGCGAGCAGATTATAGGCGGCAACGGTCAGGAAGAGCGCGATCCCCGGAAAGAGCGCCATCCACCAGGCCTCCTCGATGTAGTCGCGGGCCGTCGACAGGATCCCCCCCCAGGAGGCGGCGGAAGCCGGCAATCCGACTCCCAAAAAGGAGAGAGCCGCCTCCGCGAGAATCGCATAAGCCACCCCGAAGGCGGCCGAGACGAGGAGCGGCGCCAGCGCGTTGGGAAGCAGATGTCTCACCAGAATGCGCGGCGTCGAGACGCCGGCCGCCTGCGCCGCCCGCGTGTAGTCGAGATTACGCGCCTTCAGAATCTCGGCTCGGGCGAGGCGTGCGTCGCCCGGCCAGGTCGTCAGGCCGATCGCGAGGATGACGGTCGCCGGCGAGGGCGGCAGAAAGGCGGCCAGCGCCAGAAGAAGAAAGAGAACGGGAAAACAAAGAACGACCTCGATCACTCGCGAGAGAAGCAAATCGATCGCCCCGCCGAAATACCCGGCGAGGCTTCCGATCAGGAAGCCGACGGAGAGAGACATCGTGGCCGCGGTCAAGCCGATGAAAAGGGACAGCGGAGTGGCCGTAACGACCCGAGCCAGCAGATCGCGTCCGAGATCGTCCGTGCCGAACGGGTGGCTCGAGGAGGGCGGCAAGAGCCGATCCTCCAGACGAATTTCGCGCGCCGCCGGTCCTGCCCAGGGAGAGACCGCGGCGACGAGCCAAAGGACGGCGACGGTCACGAGCGCAATGCGTCCCGTCGTCGGGAGGCTTCGCCAGCCAAGCCGGCGGCGGCTCGGGACCGTTTCTTTCACGGAACGATCCCGTCCCGGACCCGGGGATCCGCGATCGCGTACGCGATGTCCGCCGCGAGTGTGACGATCAGCGTCGTCACCGCGCCGAGGAGCGAGAGCGCGAGCACGACCGGATAGTCGCGGGCGAGAATCGAGTCGAAGTAGAGTCGGCCGAGCCCTGGCCAGGAGAAGATCCGCTCGATGATGACGCTGCCGGAGAGGATGCCCGGCAAAACGAGACCCAGCACGGTGATCAGCGGGAGCAGCGCGTTGCGAAACGCGTGTTTCCAAAGCGCCTGCCGGCGCGACAGGCCGCGCGCACGCGCCGCGACGACGTAGTCGGCCGACCGGACCTCGGCGACGCTCGCTCGGACGAGACGGGCGAAGAACGCGAGGGAGCCGTAGGTCAAACAGACGAGCGGAAGAGCCAGGTGCGAAAGCCGGTCGGGCAAGCCTTCCCAGCCGGCGCCCGCCGAATCGGAGGCGACGCCGTAGAGCGGCAGCCAGCGAAGCTTCACCGAAAAGAGCGCCTGCAAAAGGAGAGCGGCCCAAAACGACGGCAGTGAATAGAGCGCGAACAGAACGGCCCCCGTGGCCGCGTCGAGCGGGCCTTCAGGACGGCCTCCGGCGGCAACTCCCAGCGGAACCGCGATCGCCAGCGTCAACAGAAGAGCAAGGCCGTTCAGGACGAGCGTGTACGGCAGAGCTTCGCGAATACGCGCCAGGACCGGGCGATGATCGACGAACGACTCCCCCAGGTCGAGCCGCGCGACTCGCGAAATCCACTTTCCGAACCGCTCCGGAAGCGGCCGGTCCAGGCCGTAGAGGCGGCGCATCTCTTCGGCCGCCTTCTGAGAGATCCTGCGGCCCGACTCTCCTCCCATCGCCGAGACCGGGCTTCCGGGCGCGAGATGGAGGAGCAGGAAGACCAGGATCACGATTCCGATGAGAGTCGGGACGGCCAGGAGAAGCCGCGAGCCGATGTAACGGGTCATTGGGCCGGCGTCGCCGCGGCGGAGTTGGAAGCCCACCACCCGAGCGGCCCGGGCCATGTTCCAAACAGACCCAACGGAGAGGTAACCAGCCCCCGCACGCGCTTGGAGAAAATGTACTTCTGCGAGGAGTTGGTCACGAAGATCGCCGGGGCGTCTTCGCGAAAGATCGCGTGCAGACGGTGGTAGATCGCAACGCGCTTGTCTTCGTCCATCTCGCGCCGCGCCTCTTCCATCAGACGGTCCCCCTCCGGATTCTTGTAGTACTCGCTGTTCAGTCCTTGGGGCGGCCACTGGGAAGAGTGCCAGTAGGGATAGGGATCCGGATTCGCGTCTGACGCGGACCAGGCCAACGACGCCGCCTCGAAGTCTCCGGCATCGATCCGCTCGATGAAGGCCGCCCACTCGAGCGGGCGGACGCGGGCTGTTACTCCGACCTGCGCGAGCTCCGACGCCAGCGTCTCGTCGATCTGGCGCCCCACCGCCGTGCCGGCGGACACGAGCAACTCGAAGTCGAACTCGTGCCCCTCTCGGTCCCGGATTCCGTTTCCATTCGTATCTCGCCATCCCGCCGCATCGAGCAGAGCCGCGGCGCCCGGCGGATCGAACGGTAGAGGCGCGAGCGTCGAGTCGTAGGCCGGCGAGTCGGGCGCCCAGGGACCCGAGATGATGCGGGCGGAGCCGCGGAAAATCGATCGAACGATCTTCGCCCGGTCGAGCAGCATCGTCAGGGCCCGGCGCACGCGGGCATCGGAAAAGAAAGGCGACCGGTTATTCAGCGCGATGTAGTTGTAGTCGAGGTCGTAGTACTCCACCAGACGGCAGCAGGCGCTTCCCGCTCCAACCGACTGGAACCGCTCCTTGCCGGCGGTATCGGTTTTCGTCTCGTCGAGATCTCCCGCGAGCACGGCGTGGTAGGCGACCGAGTCCTCGGGAAGGATTCGAAAGACGATCCGGTCGAAGTGGCCGCGCGGTCCCCAATAACGATCGTTGCGCTCGAGCTCGATCGATTCCTGCGATTTCCACGACACGAGCCGATAAGGCCCGTCGGAAAGCGGCGCACGGTTCTCGCGTACTTTCGAGAAGCTCTTCCCCGCGTATCGCTTCTCCGGCAGAAGCGGAAAGGCAAAAGACATGCTTCGATAGGCGTACGCCGAGCTGAACCGCGTGACAAACCGGCGCGGCCCCAGCGCTTCCACCGAGACGAGATCTTCGAAGAGAGTCTTGAACACCGGCGAGGATACCTTCGGGTCGTGAATGCGGTTGATCGTGTACACCGCGTCCTCGGCGGTGACAGGCGTGCCGTCCTCCCAGACCGCTTCGGGCCTCAGGGTGAAGAAATAATCCCGGCCATCCTTCGAGACTTCCAGATGATCGATCAGGCCCGGAACGAGCCTTCCGTGGGAGTCGAAATCGAGAAGGTTGCGCGAGAGGTATTGGAGCACCTGCTGCTCCGCCACCGTCGTCTGCGTGACCGCGTTCAGACTCGCCGGCTCTCCGATCAGGCGCCGGCGCAGGACGCCGCCGTCCACGGGAGTCCCGCTGCCCGACTCGTCGATGTATCCGAGCTGCGGCCGCGGCGTGGCGCGGGGTGTCGGTGCGGGCGCGGCAACCGACTGCGACGGCGCCGTCTCTCTCCCGCGGCATGCCGGCAGCAGGCATATGCCAAGAGACAGAATCGAAAGGATTCGCTTCAAGCCGCTTACATTATGCCCGGAGCGAGGAACGGGGCGGCGCAGGCGGTCGCTGCGCGACCCGCGCCGCAAACTCTCTACACGAAGACAGGACCCCTTACGGAATCGTGAAGCTCGCGGCGGCCACGTTGCGCGCCGCGTCGGTGACG
>DATDNV010000332.1:0-23681 GCA_036518075.1 Thermoanaerobaculia bacterium | reverse complement strand
CCGAGCTTCGTCCCCGCCGAAAGCGTCATCGCGCTCCTTCAACCAGAAAGAGGTCAGACCGACGCTGGAAGGCAGAATAGGCGTAGACATTCTCGTCGGCCGCGACGGCCACATTCTGAATCCGAACTACGCCCGCGAGATCCGGCGGAGCGAGGCGACGAACGACGTCCCGGTGTCCCGTCGCAAGGTCGATGCGCTCGAGGCGGCCGGGCACGTCCGACCAGCGATTGGCGAGGAAGCCGCGGCCGTCGGCTGTCCAGCGGGCCACGATGTCGTCCGTCGTAAGCACGGAAACGGGCCGAGGCTCTCCGCCAGCCGACGGATAGATCTGGTATTCGTCGCGGCTTCCCTGAACGAGAAGGAGCGTGCCGTCCGGGGAAACGATCCCATTGCGGCTCCCTTCTGACGTGACGGGCCGAGGCTTGCCGCCGGAGACATCCTGCGCGTAGCAGCGCGAGGCATGTTGGGGCTCGGTGCCGCACACCAGGATCCGCTTTCCGTCGGGAAACCACCGCGCCGAGTTATACGATTGTATGTCGCCGCTCTCCAAGCGTCGCGGCTCCCCCGGGCCCGCGGGGTAGAGCATGAGCCGGTCGGGCGAAGTGGCCACGACAGCCAGAGCCCACCGGCCGTCAGGCGAGAGATCGCCGGCCCAGCCTTCTCCCAAACGCACGACCGGGGACCCGTCGGTCTTTCGAAGGCAGACCGCATAGTTATTTCCAAAAGCGCCACTGAACTCGGTGAAGAGGAGCGACCGGCCATCGGCGGAGAGAGCGACGACGAGCGAGCCGTCGAGCCAGGAGAAGTCCCGTTCCGTGTTCGCTCCGGGAGCCAGGGTCATCAGTCGCCACTTGATGTCCTCCCGAGCGCCGAGCCACCGCCCCTCGCGCGAGATGTCGAAGATTGTCAGACCTCCGGAGCTCGGCAGCGCGACCCGATTCCGGCCCGTCAGCGCCACGGCTCGGACGTCGAATGTGGAATAACCGACGCCTGCTGAAAAAAGGACTTCCTTGCCGTCGGGCGACCATGCCAGACCTTCTTCTCCCCAGTAGCCGTCGGCCAGAACGGTCTTCTTGCCCGTCAGATCCACGACCGCCACGCCGCCGCGGTCGTCCCAGCGAAACGGATGCTCCAGGAACGCGATCCGGTCGCCTCCCGGCGAGAACCGGATGTCGCTTATGTATCCCCCAGTCGCGTACAGGACTTTGCCGACCGGATATTCCAATCGGTCCTTCCCGTCTACCTCCCGGATGATGGCGAGGGATTCCCCGTCGGGGTACCAGTCGGCCTCTCGCACGTCTTCGAGGACTTCCCTCGGCGCGCCTCCGCCGAGCGGCATGCGGGCGAGCGTCCCAGTAAAGAGGCGGTGATGGATGTACCGCGCGTGTGTCAGCAATGCGAGCTCGCCTTTCGACGAGACCGAAAGAAGCTGCGCATCTCGCACTCCGAGCGGTCGCGGCTCAGGGTAGTCGGGAGCGAGCGTGAACAGCTCGGGCCTGTTTCCTTCGGGCGCCGCGCTGAAGACGATCGTTCGACCGTCGGGGACGAACAGCGCGCGAAAAACCGGCAGCGACCGAAACGTCAACAGCTTGAAGGTCATGCCGCGCGCCCCGCGGGACTGACCGATGCCTCGTCCCGCGAAGAACGACGCAAGGCCGACGCCGAGAAGAAGCGCGAGGCCGGCCGCGACGAGCGCCCACTTCGGCCGACGCTCGCGGACCGGAGACGCAGCCGGTCCCGAAGTCACCGAGAGCCCAGACAGAGCCTCCAGATCGAAAGCGAGATCGTGTGCCGAGTGGAAGCGGCGCTCCGGGTTTTTCTCGATGCAGTGGCGGACGACGCGTTCGAGGCCCGGTGAGATCTTCTGGTTCGTGACCGACAGCTCCGGCGGGTCTTCCTTCAGGATCGCAGCCATCGTTTCGCCGGCCGAGTCGGCATGGAACGCGCGATTTCCCGAGAGCATCTCGTAAAGGATCGCGCCGAAGGAAAAGATGTCGGATCGCGCGTCGGCGGCCTTGCCCTTGATCTGTTCGGGCGACATGTAACCGAGCGTTCCCATGACCACGCCCGGCTCGGTGCCCGCCGTCGCGGTCGGGAGGTTGGTCTGCGGCCCGGATCCCTCGTCCATCTGCGTCAGCTTGGCCAGGCCGAAGTCGAGGATCTTGATCCGCCCGTCGTTGGTCACGAAAAGGTTCTCGGGCTTCAGGTCTCGGTGAACGATCCCCTTCTCGTGCGCAGCCGCGAGGCCGTGCGCAATCTGGACGGCGCAGTCGATCGCTCGCCGGGGCGAGAGACGGCCTCCCGCCAGGACCGAACGCAGCGTCTCGCCCTCGAGCAGCTCCTGGACGACGTACGGGGCGCCGTCATGCTGGCCGATGTCATAGACCGAAGTGATATTCGGATGGTTGAGGACCCCGGCGGCCTTCGCCTCCTGCTCGAAGCGGCGCAGACGATCGGCGTCGGCGGAGAAGGAGGCGGGCAGGACCTTGATCGCGACGTCACGCCCGAGCCGTGGGTCCTTCGCCCGATACACCTCTCCCATGCCGCCGGCCCCGAGAGGCACGAGAATCTCGTAGGGGCCCAGACGAGTACCCGCGGAGAGGGTCATCTCAGATCATCGAATCATACGTTGACCCCGAGAGCCGAAGGCCTGAGTGTGCGACTTCCGGATCCGAGGATCACTTCGCGCCGACGACGAGCTTTTGGAAGCGCGGATTGTTGCGCAGCGGGTCGAAGTTGGGGTCGACCTGGAGCCAGCCCGGCGAGAGAACGTACGGGATCTTCAGCAGCGGCTCGAGCTGGTCAAGCGCTTTCTCGGGTTCGCCGACGAGGATGTAGATCCGCGCGAGCTGGTGCTGGAAGAAGGGTCCGTCGTACGCGTCCTTGGCCACGGGCACGAGCGCCACACCGCGCTCGCCTTCCTTGATCGCCTCCGCCTTGTGTCCCAGAAAGGCGAGGGCCAGGCCGAGGAAGGCATGTCGGGTTGCGTCCTCCGGAGCATCCCGAAGCTGGGCCTCTGCTGCGATACGTGCCGATTCCGCGTAATGCCGCACCATCCCTTCGTCGCCGCGTAGCGACGCGGTCTGGGCGAGCGACATCCCCCAGGCCACGCGGTCGTCGCCGAAGGCTGCCGGAGACAGGCTCAGAAGAAGGTTCTGCTCCGGCTCATCCAGCACCCAAGTCAGATTGTTGTACATCGCCATATACGCCACGAGCGCCTTTGGATCCACTTCGGGCGGAGCCTCCTTGAGCACGGACCGCGCTCCCTCGAGGTCTCCCTGTGCGAGGAAGAGGATCACCTTGGTCTCGAGGATGCCAAGCGATTGGGGCGCGAGCGCCAGGCCTCGGTCCGCGGTCTCGCGCGCCTCGGCGTAGTGCCGGAGCAAGAGCAGCGTCCGCGCAAGACGCCGCGCCGTGAGGGCTGAGTGCGGGTCGACCGCCTGCGCCTGACGCAGCGAGGCAAGACCCTCTTCCCAGTGCCCGGCGTTCTGCTGCACGAGGGCAGTCCCGACAAGCAGGTCGGCGTCCCGCGGCGCCTTCTGCCGCCCCAGCGCGTATTGTTCCGATGCCCGGAGCCAATCTCCCAGAGTGGCCTGGTAGTAGTCGCCGAATGCCAGATGAGCGGCCGGGAGGCCGGGAGCAAGAGCCAGCGCACGCTCGGCGGCCGCCCTGGCCTGCTCGCGCTCTGCCGGAGTCGGCACGCTGTTGGTGTAGTGGAAAGAGTGGGCCCGGGAAAGTTGAGTCCATGCCTGCGCAAAACCGGGGTCGAGCGCCACCGCCTGCTCGTAATGAGCGATGGCCCGCCGCAGACTGGGCGGATCGGCGGCGGCCAGGCCCTTCGTCGCCTCCTCGCCCCGCAGGAAGGCGTCGTAGGCATCGAGGTTCTGCGTGGGTCTTTCGGAGAGCTGCTTCTCCTCGCCCGCTCCCAGAGCGACGCCGAGAGCCTGCGCAGCTCGCGTCGCGATGTCCGACTGCACCTGGAAAACGTCGGTCAGCGCCGCGTCGAACGGCTGCTGCCATTTCGAAGTCGGGGCGTCCGGGTGCGTGACGTCGACCAGCTCGGGGGTCACGTGCACGCGGCTCCCCCCTCCGATCTTCTCCCAACGCAACGTGCCCGTGAGGAGGTAAGAGACGTTCAGCTCCCTGGCGATTTGCTGAGGCGTCTTCGTCGTCTTCTTATAGGGGATCGAGCTGCCGCGGGCGATGACCTGGAGGCCGGGCAGCTTGGTCAGCTTGCCGCGCACTTCGTCCGCGATGCCGTCGGCGAAATAGTCGTCCTCGGGCGCGCCCAAGTTCTCGAAGGGGAGCACGGCCAGACGCTTCAGGCCCCCCTCCTCGCCCCCGCCCGTGGGCATCCGCCGCAGAAGCAGTGCTGCGGCGATTGCAAGCGCCGCAACGATGATCACGGCGGCAGCGACCCGGACACGCTTCTTCCCGGCCGGGAGGACGATTGCCTGCGAGCCGCTGGCGAAGCTCGGCGAGGACACAACCGACAGCGCGAAGACGATTTCCTTGGCCGACTGGAACCTCTCGTCCGGGTTCTTCTCCAGGCAGTGCCGGACGATGTTCTCCAGGGCGGGCGAAATGTTTCTGCCGGAACCCGAAAGCTCCGGCGGCTCGTCCCGCAGGATCGCGGCCATCGTGTCGCTCGCCGTGCTTTGTCGGAAGGCCCTTTTGCCCGCGAGCAGCTCATAGAGGATCGTCCCGAAAGAAAAGACATCCGAGCGATGGTCCGACGGAAGGCCTCTCACCTGCTCAGGGGACATGTAGCCCATCGTCCCCATCACGGTTCCGGGCCGCGTGTGGCTGGGGGCGGTCGGCCCGCTCGTCGCCTCGTCCGGGGCCGCCGTCTCGACTCTCTTCGCCAGGCCGAAATCGAGAATCTTGACGTGGTCGTCCTTCGTCACGATCACGTTGTCGGGCTTCAGATCGCGGTGGAGGACTCCCCGTTCGTGGGCGCCCGCGAGGCCCTTCGCGATCTGAAGGGCGTAGTCGACGGCTTGCCTCTGGGAGATCGGGCCGGTGTCGAGCCTTCTGCGAAGCGTCTCTCCTTCCAGAAGCTCCATGACGGCGTAGGTGATGCCGCCGTGGTCGCCGAAGTCGTGGATCGCGAGGATGTTCGGATGAGAAAGCGCCGCGACCGCCTTCGCCTCGCGCTCGAATCGGGCGAGCGCCTCCGGATCGCTGGCGACCGAGACGGGCAGAACCTTGATCGCGACGTCGCGGTCGAGCTTCGTATCCCGAGCCCGATAAACCTCTCCCATCCCGCCTGCCCCGAGCGGGGACAGGACCTCGTAGGGCCCGAGTCGAGTTCCCGCGGGGAGGGTCATGAGCTCGCCGAGATTACACCCGGCCCCCCGACTACTTCGCGCCGGCGGCGAGCTTCTGGAATCGCGGGTTCTTGCGAAGCGGGTCGAAGTTGGGGTCGATCGCCAGCCACCGCGACGAGAGGTAGTAGGGGATCTTCAGGAGCGGCTCCAGCTTGTCGAGCGCCTTCTCCGGCTCGCCGACGAGAATGTAGATCCGAACCAGTTCGTGCTGGTAGTAAGGGCCTCTCTGCGCATCCTTCGCCACCGGAGCGAGAGCGACGCCACGCTCTCCCTCCCGAATCGCTTCCTCTTTTCGACCGAGGTACGCCAGTGCGAGGCCGAGAAAGAGATGGCGTTGCGCATTATCGGGTGCTGCACGAAGCTGCTCTTCGAATGCCCGCCTGGCCTCCTCGGCGTAGACGCGTACGTTTGCCGCGTCGTGCTTCAAGGCGTACGCCTGACTCAAGCAGCGGGCCCACATGCCGCGGTCATCGTCGAACGCGCTCGGCGTGAGCTGCACGAGAAGTTCTCGCTGCTCATCGTCGAGAACCCAGACGAGGTCATTCGGAGTCGCCACGTAGGCCACGAGCTCGGTTGGCCCGACATCCTTGGGCACGGCTTTGAGCACAGCCCTGGCGCCGACGAGGTTCCCCTCGCCGAGAAACGTCATCGCCGTCTCCCCGATCAGACTCAGATTGGAAGGCGCAAGTGCAAGCCCGCGCTCGAAGGCTTCCCGCGCCTCGGGATACCGCCGTAGCCGTTGGAGCGCAAAGCCGAGAGCCGTGAAATTGAGAGCCGACCGGGGATCGAGGGTCGCCGCCTGCCTCAAGTCTTCCACCGCAACATCCCAGCGCCCGAGGCCCTCCTCGGCGCGCGCCGTTCCATAAAGGAGATCGGCGTTGCCAGGCGCAACGCGCTGCCCCTTCACGTACTGCTCCCGCGCGCGGTTGAAGTCTTTGGAAACCAACCGTTCGTAGTGGCCGAACGCCACGTACCCCTCCGGGCGGTTGGGTGCAACCGCGATGGCCTTTTTCGCCGCCTGCTGGGCGCGCTCCGCGAGCGCGGGCGTGGGCGTACTGTTGACGTACAAGATCGAATTGGCGTAGGAGACTCGCGCCCACGCCTGCAAGAAACCGGGATCCAGCGCCACGGCCTGCTCGTACAAGCCGAGCGATTTCCGAATACTGGGGGGATCGTCACCCGTGCTATTCCAGATCTCCTCGCCTTTGAGGAAGGCGTCATAGGCGGCGAGGTTCTCGGTGGGTTTCTCGGAGAGTCGCTCCTCTTCGACCGCTCCCAGCGCGACGCCCAGAGAGTCTGCGACTCGTGTCGCGATGTCCGACTGCACCTGAAACACGTCGGTCAGCGCCGCGTCGAAGGACTGCTGCCATTTCGAAGTGGGCGCGTCGGGACGCGTCAGATCCACCAGCTCGGGACTCACGAGCACGCGGCTCGTGCCGCCCCTCTTCTCCCAGCTCACCGTAGCGGTCAAGAGATACGAGACGTTCAGTTCTTCCGCGATCTGCCTGGGAGACTTCGTCGTCTTCTTGTAGGGTGTCGAGCTGCCGCGGGCGATTACCTGAACGCCCGCCAGACGGGTCAGCTTGCCCCGAACTTCGTCCGCCATGCCGTCGGTGAAGTACTCGTCCTCGGGAGCGCCCCGGTTCTCGAACGGCAAGACGGCGAGACGCTTCACTCCCCCGGGCTCGCCCCCTCGCCTCGGCGTCCGCCGTTGAAGAAGGACGACGGCGGCGGCGGTGAGAATGAAGAGGACCGCCGCGGCGGCGAGAACTCTCCGTTTCCTCGTCGGCGGAGCCGCGGGTTGCACGCCGCTCGTCGCGGTCGGATCCGACGCCTGCGAGAGCGCGAACGCGATGTCCTTGGCCGACTGGAACCGCCTGCTCCGGTCCTTTTCCAGACAATGCCGAACGATCTCGTCGAGAACGTACGAGACGTTCCGTCCCGATTCCAACAGCCCGGGCGGCTCGTCCCGCAGGATGGCCGCCACAGTGTCGCTCACCGTTTGCCGAAAGAACGCCTTCTGGCCCGAGAGCAGCTCATAGAGGATGGCCCCGAAAGAGAAAAGGTCGCATCGGTGATCGACGAGAAGCCCTCGAAGCTCCTCGGGCGACACGTAGCCCAACGTCCCCATGACCTTCCCGGGCTCCGTGTGCCGAACGACAGTCGGCGCGCTCGTCGCCTCGTCCTCGGAGACGGCCTCGACTCTCTTCGCCAGGCCGAAGTCGACGATCTTGACGTGGCCGTCTTTCGTCACGAACACGTTCTCCGGCTTCAGGTCGCGATGGACCACTCCCTTCTCGTGAGCAGCCGAGAGGCCCTTGGCAACCTGCAGCGCGTAGTCCACGGCCGTCTTCTGGTTGATCGGACCCGCGTCGAGCTTTCCGCGCAGAGTCTTTCCTTCCAGAAGCTCCATGACGGCGTAGGCGATGCCGCCTTCGTTGCCGAAGTCGTGGATCGCAAGGATGTTCGGATGAGACAACGCCGCGACCGCCTTCGCCTCACGCTCGAACCGCGCGAGCGTGTCGGGATCCGCAGCGACGGACTCGGGCAGAACCTTGACCGCGACGTCCCGGTCGAGCTTTTTGTCCCGCGCCCGGTAGACCTCTCCCATCCCGCCCGCGCCGAGAGGCGCCAGGATCTCGTAGGAGCCGAGACGGGTGCCGGGAGAAAGCGGCATGGTTTCTAACCCGCGAATTCTATGGCCCCGCGTTCGGGGCGTGCGACTGACGTCCTGGGCTCGAGAAATTCCGTGGCGACATCCTGCCCTCTCACGCAGTATTGCGCGAGGTACCATCGGCGCTGAAGTGCTCACGAGATCCCGGGAGCGGCCGGCCGGGCCTTCGGCCGCGGGAAGACGGGAGACCGTGCGCGGCAGGAACGGAAGGTCGCCGGCCGCGGCGTTCGCGATCGGTGTTGCCTTGCTCTGTTGTCCCTCCGCCACTTGGGGGTTCGTCTACAGCGAGCATCGCTCGATCGCCGGCGAAGCGATTGCCGGTCTCGACCCGCAGCGCGCAGCCGAGCTCGAGACACTCTGGGCGCTTGCGCGGGACAAGTACGAGTCGCGCCTCTGCGCCGCGCCGTCGGTCGGCGGGCAAAGGTTCCAGCCGACATGCTTTGACCTGGCAGCCTGGTCGGCCCTCGCGGGGGACGACTCCTGCTCGCCGGTTGAGCTCCTCGACGTCCTCCTCGAAGGGACGATGGTCCTGCACAAATCCGCGGTTTTCGACCGAGAGGAGCGGGAGCTCGCCTCCGCAGCTTCGGACAGCCAACGGCGCAACGCGGCGGTTCGCGCACAGGTCGCGCTGACTCATCTGGATCCCGCGTACGCGACCCGCGCCGGTGCGAACAACGGGCACTTTCTCCTGGGCCGGCCGGCCGGTGAGGATCTCTATGCCTACGTGAAGCGGGCTCTCGCGCCGGGAACCGCGTGGAACGCGCTTTCGAATTACCTCTTCTTTCATGGCGCGGCGTTAATCCTCGCCGCCCGCGGGCCGGGACCCGACTCCTCCGTCGGCGATCGCGCCCGTTGGGCGCGGCTGGTGCTGGCCCTCGAGAGCTTCGCTGACCACTTTCTCGAAGACATGTTCGCCGCTGGCCACGTCGCGGGCTCGTGGGGAGTCGTCGCGATCCGCAAGGGTACTCACGACTTCTACAACCGGAACGGCCTGGAGACGTCTACCTGGGACGGAGAAGAGATGCTGCTCTTCGGCGATGCCTTCATGACGCCGGACGTCCGGGATCGAGCGGCCAGGGTCGTTCGGATGAGCCTCGAGCAGGTGCTTGACGCCGACGACGCGGCGACGTCCATCGGGTCCGCGGCGGCCGCAGCCTCAGCTTCCGATGAAGTTCTGGAGGGCCGCTCCAGCACGTGTGGTTCGGGTGCCTCACCCGGCTGGCAGCTCCCCGAAACGCTCATCGATTTTCTCGAAGCAATCGTTCGGCGGACCGCAGTGCCGTATCGGGGAGGAGGGCCGGGCTCGCTTCCGCGCTACCGCGCCGAGATCGGGCCGTTTCTCGGGCTCGTCGCGGGCGGACAGCTCGCCGGAACCAGTGGCGGCTTCGACGCGATTGGCACGAGCGGCTCGGCGAACGGCTCACTGACTCTTGCGGTGCGCTTCGGGCTGGGACTGGAGGAGCTGCTCTCCGAGGGAGGCGACGGCCTGATCTTCCTCGAAGGGGGCGTGAGGATGAGCTCGGCGGAACATACGGCGTGCAATGACTGCGCCCCGGGCGTCGCCGATCTCATTCCGAGAGTGCCGGCGCGGACCGGCATTGAGTCACGCCTGCGTTTGCCTTTCTGGCTGATACCCGGCGATCTCATTCTCGCCTCGCCGCTCGCCTTCTTTTCTCCAGACACTCTCACGCGCATGGCTGCGACGGCTGCCAACGGTGGCCTCATTCCGATCGAGGGCAAGCTCGCGACGCCACTCGGCAACGTTCAGCTGGTCCTTGGACGCGAGATCGGCGCGACCTTCTACGGTTTTGCTGGCGGCTATGACACGCTCGTGACGGTCACCGGTTCGGAGAAGAACCCTCAACTCGTCGTCGTCGGCGTTCGCACGATCTCGCTCGAGATGCCGGTGCTGGAATGGGAGCCGTTCCGCTCCTACGGGTCGCAGCAGACGCTCGGCCTGCGCATACAGTTGGGCGCGGGTCTCGACATGCCGGTGCGCACTCGCGTATTGGATCCTCCGGGCTCCCCGGTTCCACACCTCGAGACGCGGTACTTCGGGTACCTGCGCCTCGCGCTGGAGACACGCCGTTACTTCTAAGCCGTCTTTCGCCTCGAAGGTCGAACCCGGGGCACGGGACCACAACCGTTCGCGCGGCGCGAGGTCTCCGGATTCTTGCTCTCGTTTGGAAAGTTCGCAGCGCCGGTCGCGCAGCGACCACCTGCGCCGCCAGTCGAGCCTCGCGCTGCGGGAGCGAGAGCGAGGGAGAAACCAGCCGAGCGGTCGAGGCCCTTTGGCCGAGCCGCTCGGCGGTGCGCCGCAAGGCGCAGGTTTGCGAGCGGAAGCGACGGATTGGAGCGGGAAACGGGGGTCGAACCCGCGACTTCTACCTTGGCAAGGTAGCGCTCTACCACTGAGCTATTCCCGCTCGGCAGAACGGAGGCGAAGGATAGCGGAGGGTTACAGAGCGGTCAAGGGCACGAGCTCGTCGGCCGTTCCTCCGCAGTGCTGGCACACGCGGATCGTGGTGCCCCCGAATTTCTTTTCCTGCGCACAGTCCTCGCAGAGAGGCCGCTGCGTCGTGTGGCACTTGAAGAAAGCAACCTTGTCCGTGTGCGCTCGGCAGCAAACGGGCGGCTGCACCTTGGCGGTTTTGCGGAGCGAGAAGAGAGATTTCAGATAGGGCAGGTCCCCGGCGCGCACGGGCTTGGCCAGGTCGACTCGGATCCAGTCGTTTTCGGAAACTTCGCCCGTACGAATCAGGTTTCGGATCGCGCGCCGGTCGTACTCGTCCTCTTCGAAGCCGGCCTTCTCGACCCGGAACCGCGCCGAGTCCGGCGGCTGATCGATCGAGGCGGATGTCGACTCGCGCGGGGTCGCCGTCGATTTACGCGTGGTGGCGCCGGTCGACGTCGGCGCCGGCGGCCGCGGAGCCGCCTTCGGGGGTTCCGGAGGCGGAGGAGGCGGCGGCGCCGGGTTGGGCTTCGGTGGCGCAGCCGACTCTCCCTGGAGACGCGCGTAGACGCGGGCCTCTTCGCGCGAAGGAAAGTCCATCGGCTGCTTGCAATGCGGGCAACGAAACCGCGCCTGTACCGGTGGAATCCGCTCGAGAAGGATCGAGAAGGTCCCAGAACAGTTCGGACAGGTAAAGCTGTAGGAAAGCTCAGAGTCGGCCACTAATTCTCCGCGAATAATTGGAATTTTAACACGTAACTCGCCGGGCTGCCGAGAGTTGCCTCATCGCCGGACGCGCGACGGAAGGGGGCCGCGAAATGCGTCTCGGATGATCGAAATTTCGGCGTCCTTTCCGCTCCCGAGAATCGAGACGACGTCGAACCGGCACGGCGTTTCGCCGATCCGGTTTCGCTGCAGATACGACTCGGCGGCGCGAAAGATCCTTCGCTGCTTCTCCATCGTCACCGCTTCCGCTGGAGCACCGAACGCGGCGCTCTCGCGTCCCTTAACCTCGACAAAGCAGAGCGTTCCCGCTTCCCTCGCGATGAAATCGATCTCGCCGACATTCGTAACGAAATTGCGCTCGAGGATCTCGTAGCCTTCGGCCTCGAGTCGTTTCTTTGCGACGCGCTCCCACGCCTGGCCGCGGCCGCGGAGACCTTTGTAGTGGCGTTTGCGCTGGAAAACGCTGAGGAGGCGGGCGAGAAGGACTCGAGGAAACATTCAGAGTCTAGAGTCCAAGGTTCAAAGTTCAAAGTCCAAGGTTTATACCGAATCTGATATGGACTGCGGGCGTCTGAACCTTGGACATCGGACCTTCAACTCGGGGCGCGTCTTCATCCCATCGATTTCCGGGCGAGCTCGATGACGTCGAAGGGCTGCGTCGCGACTCCGATCTCTTCTTTCGCGTTACCGATCATCACCATGCAGAAGGGGCAGGACACGCCCACCGCTGCGGCGCCGGAGTCCGCGATCTCCTTCATGCGGGTCTGATTGATCCGCGAGCCCAGCTTTTCCTCCATCCACATCCGTCCTCCGCCCGCCCCGCAGCAAAGCCCTTTCTCGCGGGAGCGATCGAGCTCGCGAAGTTCGAGACCGGGAATCGACTGGAGGATCTGGCGCGGCGCGTCGTAGCCGCCGTTGTAACGGCCGAGATAGCAGGGGTCGTGAAAGGTGATCGTCTCGGGAATGGGTGTGTGCATCTCGAGCCGCCCGGCTGCGATCAGCTCCGCGACGAGCTGAGATCCATGGACAACTTCGAAGTGGCCGCCGAAATCGCCGTACTCGTTCTTCAGACAGTTCAAACAGTGCGGACAATTGGTGACGATCTTGCGTACGCCGTGCCTGTTCAACGTCTCGACGTTCTGTTGGGCGAGCATCTGGAAAAGGTACTCGTTGCCCATGCGCCGGGCCGAATCCCCGGTGCAGGTCTCCTCGGTTCCAAGAATCGCAAAAGAGACGCCCGCCGCATGGAGCAGCTCGACCAGCGCCTTGGAGACCCGCTTCGCGCGATCTTCATAAGACCCGGCGCAGCCGACCCAGAAGAGGACGTCGATCGGCCGTTTCTCCGCCTCGGCCATCGTGATCACCGGCAGCCCGCTCGCCCAATCTCCTCGCGAGGCGGCCGGCATTCCCCAGGGGTTGCCGTTGGTCTCCATCCCACGGAAGGCGTTCTGGACCTCCTTGGGAAACTGAGCCTTGTCGAGCACCAGGTAGCGCCGCATCTCGGCGATCTTGTCGACGGCGGGAATGATGAACACGGGACACGCGGTCGTACACCAGCCGCACATCGTGCAGGCCCAGATCGTGTCCTCCGATATCCAGCCTCCGATCAGCTCTTTCTCCGGCGAACGTTCCGCCCCGTTTCCGCGGCCGGAGGTGGCCGCAAGGATTCGCGGCGTCGCCCCGTAGACCGCGTCACGGACGTCGCCAATGAAGATCTTCGGATCGAGCGGCTTGCCGGTCAGGGCGGTCGGACAGATCTCGCGGCAGCGTCCGCACTCCGTGCAGGTGTACCCGTCCAGCATCGCCTTCCATGAAAGCTGCTCCACTTTCGAAACGCCGAAGTGCTCCGACTCTTCGAGGTTCGGCGTCGAAAGCTTCCCCATCGGGTCGAGCTTCATGAAAAAGATGTTGGGAATCGACGTGATGATGTGGAAGTGCTTCGAATAGGGCAGGTAATTGCCGAAGAACAGAATGTTGATCAGGTGAACCCACCAACCGCCCACGTAGAGGGCTTGCAGAGTGGTCGCCGCCAGTCCGGTCAGGAGACCGGCGAAGATCGCAACGACCGGAGCCCAGGGTGTGGCGCTCTCGGGCGCCAGCGCGGTCTTCGCCCCTTCCGAAACGAGATCCGCCGAAATCAGGAGCGCGATCAGAGAAAGAATGACCCAGGCGTCGAGCGTCAAGTCGAGCCGCTTCGGCCGCGTGAAGGCGCGCCGGAAAACGGCCATGCCGACGCCGATCAGGACGAGACCTTCGAAAACGTCCTTGAGCAGCGTGTAGAGATCGCCGGCGCGTCCCGGCAGGAGAACGAAGCCCGGGATCAGACCCTCCGCGACGAGGGAAATCACGCGGACGAGCAAGACGACGAAGCCGCCGAAGATGAAGATGTGGAAGACGCCCGCGTAGAAGTCGCGGAACATCCGCTTCTGGACGAAGGCGTACTCGATCGTCTTCTGGATGCGGAGCACGATTCGGTCAAAGCGCGGCTCGCGCGCGCCGGCCAGAAGCACGCGGATACGCCGGCCGATCGAGTAGGCGAATGCAAGGATCGCAAAGAGAACGAGAAGCCCGAAAACGAGTCGGCCGGAAATGCCGAAGATCAGACGCTGAGTGGGAAGCGGTAACACGCGCGTACTCTAACGAAGGGCTCCCAGCCTGTCATCCCGAGCGAGGCGAAGAACCTGCTTTCTCCCTCGGAGACGCGGAACAGATTCCTCGGGCCTTCGGCCCTCGGAATGACAAGAACTATTCCGCTTTCGCCGCTCGAACGGCTTTGGCGAATTCGGGCACGATTTGGAAGAGATCGCCGGCGATTCCGTAGGTCGCGACCTTGAAGATCGGCGCGTCGGGATCCTTGTTGATCGCGACGATGACCTTCGAGGTGCCCATCCCCGCGAGGTGTTGGATCGCTCCCGAGATTCCGCAAGCGACATAGAGGGTCGGCGACACGACCTTTCCGGTCTGTCCGACCTGGTGCTGGTGGTCGATCCAGCCGGCGTCCACGACCGCGCGCGACGCGCCCAGGGCCGCGCCGAGGGCCTGCTGGAGATCCTTGATCACGGGCCAGTTCTCCGGTCCCTTGATGCCCCGGCCGCCGGAAACGATGATGTCCGCCTCGGCGACGTCGAGCTCCTTGGACTCGGACGTCTCGACCTTGACGACTCTGGCGCGAGGCGCGATCTCTCCCAGGTCGAGAGTCTCGACCCGAGGCTCGGATCCTTCCTTCGCTTCCGCGGCAAAAACGTTCGGACGAGTCGTCGCGATCTGAAGCTTTGCCGCACCGCAGTCGACCTCGGCCCGCGCCTTGCCCGAATAGACCGGCCGCCAGGCGACGAGCCGATCCCCCTCGACTCGCAGGTCCATCACGTCGGCGAGGACGGAGACATCGTGCCGAGCGGCGAATCGGGGAGCCACGTCCTTGCCCATCGCGGTCGCCGCGATCAGAACGGCGTCGGGGTTTTCTTTGGATGCCGCCTGATCGAGCGCTCCGACATATCCCTTGTTGCTGTAGAGAGCCAGGTCGTCACGATCCGCCACGTAGACTGTCGCGGCGCCGTACTTTCCGAGGTCCTTCGCGAGAGCCGCGACTCCTTTGCCAGGTAGGACCGCCGCAACCGGTCCGCCCGACAGCCGCCGCGCGAGAGACAACGCTTCGAGCGAGGCCTTGCGGATCTTTCCTTCGCGCTGCTCGATGAAAACCAACAATTTCATAGCTCTCAGCTCAGCTCTCACCTGTCAGCCAAGCGATCAGCCGTCTGGCTGAAAGCTGATAGCTGACAGCTGATAGCTAAATCACTTTGGCTTCCTCTCTCAATAGTCTGACCAGTTCCTTCGCCGCGGCGGCCGGGTCGTCCGCAGGAATCATCTTGCAGGCCTGGCGTGGAGGCGGAAGCTCCAACTTTCGCCATCGCACTTTAGCCTTGCTTGAATCGGCCTCGGGCACGCCCAGGCCGGCAAGCTTCTTTTCCGCGATCGGCTTTTTCTTGGCGCCCATGATGCCCTTCAAAGAGGCGTACCGGGGCTCGTTCAATCCCTTTTGCGCCGTGAGCACTGCGGGCAGCTGGCACTCGACCACTTCGTGCGCTCCCTCGATTTCCCGGTGCGCGGTCACTTTCCCGTCTCCGACCTCCAGCTGGATGACATTTCCGACGTGCGGGACTCCGACCAGCTCCGCGACCATCGGCCCGACGAGACTCTCGTCGACGCCGACTCCCTTCTGGCCGAGCCAGAGAAAGTCGTAGGAACCTTCCTTGGCGACGGCCGCCAACGCTTTGGCAATCGCGAGCGCATCGAGATAACGCGAGTCTCCCGAATCGATCCAGATGGCCTCATCCGCCCCGCGCGCGAGGCATTCGCGCAGCCCCGTCTTGGCGCGCTCGGGACCGACCGAGACGGCCGTGACGCTCCCCGCGCCTTTCGCTTCTTTGATCTTGAGCGCCTCTTCGAGGGCGAACTCGTCATAAGGCGAGACGATCCACTTGACGTCGCTCTCGTCGATCGACTTGCCGTCGGCGCCGATTTTGATCTTCGTCTCGGTGTCCGGAACGTAGGCGATGCAAACGAGCGAGTTCATGTCCGAAGACCGTCCCGGCGCGCGCGAAGCGAGGCGCCGGCGCAAGGATTCTCTCTCCCCATGCGTGGGAGCACGAGGGGTCTCCCCTCGCTGACTTCCTCGGCGGCCGCGACCGCAGGTCGCGCCTCGCGGAGCGAGCGGCCGGCAGGGCGGTGTGAGAGGTTGTCTGTTGCCAAAGATCTCACTCCATTCTCTTCAGCAGAAGCGCTCCGTTGGTGCCCCCGAAACCGAAAGAGTTGGAGAGCGCATAGCGAATCGGAGCGCGGCGCGCCTGGTTGGGAACGTAGTCCAGATCGCATTCCGGGTCGGGAGTGAAGTAGTTGATCGTGGGCGGCATCACCTGCTCCGCCACGGCCAGAGCGCAGATGGCGGTCTCGAGCCCTCCCGCCGCTCCGAGCAGATGACCGGTCATCGACTTGGTCGAGGACACCGCGAGTTTCTTCGCGTGCGCGCCGAAGACGTTCTTGATCGCCATCGTCTCGACCTTGTCTCCGGCGGGCGTGGACGTTCCATGCGCATTGATGTAATCGACCTGATCCGCGGAGACCGCGGCATCGGCGAGCGTGTTCTTCATGACCCGAGCCGGACCCTCTCCATCCTCCGAAGGCGCGGCGATGTGATACGCGTCTCCGGAAAGGCCGTAGCCCACGAGCTCCGCGTAGATGCGAGCGCCGCGCTTTCGAGCGGCTTCCATCTCCTCCAGAACGACCAGGCCAGCGCCCTCGCCGATCACGAACCCATCGCGATCCCGGTCCCACGGGCGCGACGCGTGGAGTGGGTCGTCGTTGCGAGTCGATAGGGCGCGCATGACGGCGAAGCCGCCCACCGCCAGCGGAGTGATGACCGACTCGGTTCCCCCGGCGATCGCCGCATCCGCTTCTCCGTACTGGATCATGCGATAGGCCTCCCCCACCGCATGGGCTCCGGTCGTGCACGCGGTCGCGGTCGCCAGATTCGGACCCTTCAGGCCGAATTTGATCGAGATGTTGCCCGCCGCTTCGTTGACGATGAGCGCCGTGATGAAGAAAGCGGAGATGACCCTGGGGTTTTCGCCTCCCTGGACGTATTCCTTCTGGGTTTTTTCGATGACCGGCAGCCCTCCGATCCCCGATCCAACGACGACCGCGATCCGCTCCCGATTCGCGTCGGTGACCGCCAGACCCGAATCCTCCATCGCGAAATGGGCGGCTCCCATCGCGTAATGGATGAAAGTGTCCATTTTCTTGATCTCTTTTTTCTCGATGAAGCGGGAGGCATCGAAACCCTTGACCTCGCCTGCGATGCGGCAGCTAAAGCGCGACGCGTCGAATCGGGTGATTGGACCGACGCCGCTCTTGCCGGCCAGCAACGCGTCCCAGTTTTCCCGGTTGCCGACTCCGAGGGGCGAGACTAGGCCCACCCCCGTCACGGCCACCCGGCGGGGAACGGAAAGGCGAGGCATGAATGTTCAGTTTTGCGAGGAGTGTTTCGCGATGTATTCGACGGCGTCCTTGACCTTTTGAATCTTCTCCGCGGCTTCGTCCGGAATCTCGATGTTGAACGCTTCTTCGAACGCCATGACGAGCTCGACGGTGTCAAGAGAGTCGGCACCCAGGTCGTCGACAAAGGAGGCTTCCGGAGTCACCTCGTTGGCGTCCACGCCGAGCTGCTCGACAATGATGCTCTTGACCTTTTCTTCCACGCTCATTCCGTTCCTCCCGTTTGCTGCAAGGGACGCCGTATTCTTCCTTAGAAGATGAGCCCAGGCAAGGGCGGCTTCCAGGGCAAAGGACTCAGGACGTAGGACACAGGACGCAGGGGGTTGGACCAACCGGCACAACCTATCACTTACGTCCTGCCACCTGCGTCCGTCCTGCCACCTGCGTCCTAGATGTAAAGCCCGCCCGAAATGTTCAGCACGTGGCCAGTGACGTATGCCGCCTCGTCGGACGCGAGGTAGGCCACGGCCGCCGCGACGTCTTCGGGAGTGCCGAGGCGCCCGAGCGGGATCTGCGCGAAGAGGGATTGCCGCGCCTCCTCCGTCATGGCCTCCGTCATCGCGGTCGCGATGAAGCCCGGAGCCACCGCGTTGCACGTGATGTTGCGGGACGCGAGCTCTCGAGCGATCGATTTGGTCAGCCCGATCAGGCCCGCCTTCGACGCCGCGTAATTCGCCTGTCCGGCGTTGCCCATCAGCCCGACGACCGAGGCCACGTTGACGATGCGGCCGTAGCGCTTGCGAACCATGGATTTCACCACCGCCTGCGTCAGAAGGAAACTCCCGGTCAGGTTCGTGGCGATGACCTGGTCCCAGGCTTCTCCGGACATACGCAGCACGAGGTTGTCCTGGGTGATGCCGCCGTTGTTGACCAGGACATCGATCTGGCCGTGGGCTGCCAGCGCCGACTTGACCGCGCTCTCGATCGAGGCTCGATCGGTCAGATCGAGCGGCAGGGGAAAGGCGCGGCCCCCGGCCGACGCGAGGTCAGACGCTGCGGACTCCAGAGCGGCGGCGTTTCGCGCCGCCGCGAGCACCGTCGCACCCTCGGAAGCAAGCCGGCGCGCGATCGCGAGACCGATGCCGCGCGAAGCGCCGGTGACGAGGGCGACTTTGCCGTCGAAGCGATTCATCGGGGAGAGTCTACAAGCATGAAGATAAGGGCTTCTCATGTCATTCCGAGGGCCAAGGGCCCGAGGAATCTGTTCCCGGCTCAAGAACCGAGATCCTTCGTCGCGGAGTCTGCCCCGATAGGACCTTAAGCCCCGAGGGAACTGGTCAGATTCCTCGTCGCTCTGCTCCTCGGAATGACGTGAGAGTAGAGGGGCTCCTCAGGATGACGCGCTCCGCGCGTCACTTCGGTTTGTCAGTGACATCGGGCAAGTCCCGGCTCCAGGTGTCGACGATGGCCTTGGCGACGTCCGCGATGGCGATGACCGAAGGATGGTCGGCGCTGGACGGCGACCGGGTCGCACCCCGGTCGGTGAAGATCACGATGACAAATCTCCCCTTCTTCGTTCGCAGAATTCCGGAATCGTTGCGGACGCCGCTCATCGAGCCGCTCTTGCCGGCCCAGAGATCGTCGCCGGAGAAACGCCGAGCGATGCGCTGACGCGTCGGGTCTTTGTCGAGGTAGTCGAACGCGCGTCGGGAAGCCACCGGATCGATCAGCTCGCCGCGCGCGACCCGCACCATCCACTCTCCGACGTCCCGAGGCGAGACGGTGCCCAGCCGAAAGCCGCGCCACGGCGAGGGCTCCTCGCGGGCGGACGAATACGCGGGGATGAGCGCCAGCAGGTGAACGTGGTGAAACCCGAGCGCCTCCATGCGCGAGTTGATGCTCTCGATCCCCAGCCGCCGGATCCAGGCGTTGGCGGCGGTGTTGTCGGAAGGGCCGATCATCAGCGTCAACAGGTCGCTCCAGGTCGGGTTCAGGCCGGGATCGAGAATCAGGAGCGTCCCCGAGCCATCCGCCTTGCTCTCCTCCGTCAGCGTCCACCGAGCAGCGAGATCGACGCGGCCCTCGCGCTCCTCGGCCAGAGCCTCGGTCAGCACCGCGATCTTGATCACCGACGCGGATTCGAACTCGGCGTCGGCGTTATAGCTGTACGAACGGCCACTCTCCAGATGCTGCGCCTCGACGCCCATCCGGCAGCCGCAGCGCTTCGAAGCGGACTCGACCGCGAGATCGATGGGGGACTTGCGCGCCGAGGTCGTGGCGCAGGAGGTGAGGAAGACCACGAGGAGCGTGAGTCCGAAGTCCGATGTCCGAAGTCCGAAGCTGAGGAACCGAATCTTTGACTTAGGACCTGGGACTTCGGACCTGGGACTAACCATAGCTCTCGACCTTGATCCCCTTCTCGATTCTCTTGACCAGACCGGCGAGCACGCTGCCTGGGCCGATCTCGAGCCCGCGGGTCACGCCTTTGCGGGCGAGAACCCGAACCGACTCCACCCATCTCACGGGCGAATCGACCTGGCGAATCAACGCATCCCGCAGGGCCGGAGCGTGGGAGGCCGCGGCCGCATCCACGTTGGTCACGACCGGCCAGGCAGGGTCGGCAAAAGAGGCCGCCTCGAGCAGCGGCTGCATGCGCAGGCGCGCCGGCGCCATGAGGGCCGAGTGGAACGGAGCAGAAACCGGAAGCGGGACCGCCTTCTTTGCGCCGCGAGCGATGCAAAGCTCCGAAGCGCGGGCCACCGCGGCGGAATGCCCCGCGATCACCGTCTGCTCGGGCGTATTGTAGTTGGCGGGCGCGACAACCTCGCCGCCGGAAGCCTCCGCGCAAGCCGCCTCGATCTGTTCCGGCGCCAGACCCAGAATGGCCGCCATGGCTCCGACGCCCGGAGGCACCGCCTCCTGCCTGAACCGCCCGCGTTCGCGAACGAGCCGCACCGCAGCGCCAAAGTCGAGCGCGCCCGCTGCGACATTGGCCGAGTACTCGCCCAGCGAGTGGCCCGCGCAAAACGCGGCTCCCTCGAGCCGCTCGGGGCTTGAGGCCGCGAGCTCCCGATAGGCCGCGACGGAGTGGGTCAGAATCGCCGGCTGCGTATTCGCGGTGAGTTTCAATTCCTCCTCCGGCCCTTCGAAGCAGAGCCGAGAGAGTGAGAACCCGAGCGTCTGGTCCGCTTCCGCGAAAACGGCCCTGGCCACCGAGGAACGTTCGCAGAGCTCCTTCCCCATGCCGACGGACTGGGAACCCTGGCCGGGGAACAGGAGTGCGAGCGATGACATCAGACGCGCTGGGTCTAAGGTTTAAGGTCCAAAGTTCAAAGTTTGAATGCTTAGCTCGGAGCTTACCTTGGACCTTGGACTTTGAACTTTGGACTCGTCGTCACCATCGAATGAGCACCGACCCCCACACGAGCCCGGCGCCGAACGCGGTCAGGAGAATGAGATCGCCGGTCTTGATCAAGCCCTTCTGCACGCACTCGTCGAGTGCGATCGGAATCGAAGCCGCGGACGTGTTGCCGAAGCGATCGACATTCTTGTAGACCTTGGAGGCGGGGAATTTCAAACGCTCGCTGACGGCGTCGATGATCCGCGCGTTGGCCTGGTGCGGGACGAACATCTTGATGTCGTCGTTGGAGAATCCCTGCTCACGCAGAAGATCGGCCGTCACGTCCGCCATCGCCTTGACCGCGACGCGGAACGTCTCGTTGCCGCGCATCTTGATGAACGGAAGCCTCGCTTCGATCGACTTGGGATCGTTGGCCGGATGGTTCGATCCGCCGCCCGGCATGCAGATGAAATCGTCATACTGGCCGTTCGACTTCATCCGCGAGCCCAGAATGCCGTGGTCGCCCTTGCTCGCGCGCAGCATCGCCGCGCCGGCGCCGTCCCCGAAGAGAACGCAGGTGGACCGGTCGGTCCAATCGACGTAGCGCGACAGAATCTCGCCGCCCACGACCAGAACGGTCTCGGCCTTCTGCGACTGAATCAACGCATCCGCAAAGTGCAGGCCGTACAGAAATCCGACGCAGGCGGCCGAGAGGTCGGAAGCGGCTGCGCGGCTCGCGCCGAGGTTCTTCTGAACGAGGCACGCCGTTGCGGGGAATGGCATGTCTCCCGAGATCGTCCCGACCAGAATCATGTCGATCTCTTCCGGCTTGACGTGGGCCCGCTTCATCGCCAGCTCGGACGCCTTCGTACAGAGATCGGAAAACTTCTCGCCCTCCGAGACGATGTGGCGCTCGTGAATCCCGGTCCGCGTGACGATCCATTCGTCCGAGGTCTCGACGATCTTCTCGAGATCCGCATTCGTGAGGAGCTTCTTGGGGACCGCAGAGCCGATCCCGATGAGCTGAGTCCTCAACATCGTCGCCGTCGCTTACTCGAGATCTGCGTCCGACGGACGCACCGGCGGGCGACTCGGCCGGTTGCGGCATCGATCGCCCACCTGATCCCTCGTTGCGCTCCGCCTCCCGCGGCGTGCGCCTCGACTTGCAGCGCAGGCGGTCGCTGCGCGACCGGCGCTGCGAGCTTTCTAAACGAGAGCCGAGACTCCGCGCGCCGCGAACGGCAGTCGGATTTCGGAAGCACTCGATTTGCCTTATTCACAAGTCACAATTTCTTCCTCATTGCGATGCTCTCTCTAAGGGGCCTGAGGTCTCAAGCCTGCGCTTGGGCTTCGCGCAAGTGCAGGTCGGCGATGGATGACTGGATTTTCTCGGCGAGCCCCTGGCGGGAGAACTCGGCCGCAAAACGAATGGCGTTCTTGATCGCCTTCGCTGTCGATCGGCCGTGGCAGATGATCACGCAGCCTTTGACGCCGAGAAGAGGGGCGCCTCCATATTCGGAATAGTCGAGGCGCGACTTGAAGCTGCGGAAGGCCGAGCGCGAGAGCAGGAATCCCACCGAGGCCTTCAACGTCTTTTTGATCTCTTCTCGCAGAAGGTTTTCGACCATTTCGGCAAGCGCCTCGGAAACCTTCAGGATGACGTTGCCCGTAAATCCGTCGGTCACGATGACGTCGACCGAGCCGTTGAAGACGTCGCGCCCTTCGACGTTCCCGACGAACCGAAGGCCGGTCTCCTTCAGCGTTTTGAAAGCCTCTTTCGTTCGATCGGTTCCCTTCGAGTCTTCTTCGCCGATCGACATCAGGCCGATCGAGGGCTGCTTCTTCCCGAAGGCGAGCTGCGCGTACAGCGAGCCCATGACGGCAAATTCCTTGAAGTGCTGCGTCTTGGCGTCCGGGTTGGCGCCGACGTCGAGCAGCAGACAGTGACCCGAGAGGTTCGGAAGGATGGTCGCGAGCGCCGGGCGGTCGACTCCCTCGATCGTCCCGATGACCATCTTGGCGGAGACCATCGCCGCGCCCGTGTGCCCGGCCGAGACGAGGCCTTGCGCGCGCCCGTCGCGGACGCAGTTCGCGGCGATCCGGATCGACGAGTTGCGCTTCTTGCGGATGGCGGCCGTCGCGGGATCGTCCATCGAGACCACCTCGGGCGCATCGACGACCTCGATGTTGTTGCCGGTGTACCCCGAGTCGGAGAGGAGATCCTCGAGCAGCTTGGCCCGACCGACGAGAAGCGTCGAGATGTCGAATTCCCGGGCCGCGGCGATCGCGCCATCCACGTTGATCTGAGGCGCGTGATCTCCACCCATCGCGTCGACCGCGATGCGCATATCAGCCCGATTCTCCGGGGCGAGTCACGGTGAACGCGATTATATCGGTCAGGGCCGCGGACCGGGGCGGATTCGCCGTCCGCGCCAGTCCCCGCCGCGGCGACGCGCGGCGCTCCTCTAGACGTTGATCGTCTGCTTGCCCTTGTAGTAACCGCAGTGCGGGCAGACGCGGTGCGGCATCTTCGGCTCTTTGCAGTTGGGACACTCCGAGAGAGCCGGAGCGGTCAGGGCGTCGTGCGCGCGGCGCTTGTCGCGGCGGGCCTTGCTGTGGCGTCGTTTGGGATTGGGCATCGTCGTCCTACACTTTCTGCGATCTCGTCGCGTTCTTCCAGTCCGCGAGCGCGTCCCAGCGCGGATCGACCTGCTCCACCGTGCAGCCGCACGGGCCCGCGTTGCGGTCGGCGCCGCATTTCGGGCAGAGGCCGAGACAATCCTCGCGGCACAACGGTTTCATGGGAATCGCCATCTGCACGCGCTCTTCGGCGATCGGCGCGACGGCGAGCTCGCTCCCCTCGTAGAAGTTCACGTCCAGATCGACGCGGGAGAGCTCGGCTTCGTCCGCCGCTCCGGGCTCGCGCGGAAGGAGCGTCAGAGTGAACGGCTCGTCCACCGCGAAGGCATACGGCGCGAGGCATCGGCTGCACTCGAGCGTCCCGCGGAAGGCGTACCGCCCCTCGAGCGCGTATCCGCCGTCGATCCGGGAGATCGTCCCCTCGAGGTGAACGGGCGAGAGCTCCTGCAGCGGCTCCCGATCGAGCGCGGCCAGGCCGAACGGCAGGTCGAAGGCGAAGGAGACCGGCTCGTCCTGGACCGCGTCCAG
>DATDNV010000331.1:0-10028 GCA_036518075.1 Thermoanaerobaculia bacterium | reverse complement strand
CGGCGCCCGCCTGCGCGAGAACCTGCGCGGCGAGGCGGCCGAGCTTGCCCGGTCCGACCACCGCGGCGCGCATTCCCGGCGTCACGGCAACCTGGTCGAGGATTTCGCAGGCCGCAGCGAGAGGCTCGACGAAGACCGCCTCCGCGTCGGTGACTTCGGCTGGCACAATATATATATTGTGGTTCGGGAGAGTCAGGTATTCCGCATGGGCGCCGGGATGGCCGCGAATCCCGAGCACGGTCCTCCGGGGACAGTGGCGCCCGAGGTCCTGGCGGCACCAGCCGCAGGAGCCGCAGGCGAGGTTGATCTCGCCGACGACGCGCCGGCCGACGAGCTTCGAGTCCTCCGGGCCCTCGACGACGCCGACGAACTCGTGTCCGGGAATTCCGGAGAAGCCCTGGTAGCCGCGCCGCAGCTCGAGATCGCTGTTGCAGATCCCGGAGAGCGTCACACGGATGAGCACATGGCCGGCACGAGGAACGGGCCGCCGAACGTCGCGGACCTGCGCCTTTCCGCGGTCGAAGACCAAGGCTTTCATGGCCGCATGTTATCGAGGTCGCCGCCGGCGATCCCGCATCGGACGCGGAGCGCTTCGGGCGAGGCCCCGGAGAGGCCCCGTCTCAGCCGGCGCCCTTAGGATTCCCGGGGCTTGATTTCCCGTCCGAGCTGTTGCTCGGTGCTCGCCATTTCGCCCATTCTTCTCTTCTGGGATGACCCGATCGAGATCTATTTGCCGCTCGCGGTGTGCCGAGCGGTCATCTGGATCGCCGTCCTGGTTCGGATCGGACTCCGTTTGTGACGGCGGTAGGAGTGCGGTTCCTGGTCGCTCGCGAGCACCGAGCGACGGCGGCGGCCGGGGCGGCCCCGTTGATAGAATTCCGGCTGTCGCAAGGAGAATGAGAATGAGGAAGGTTTCGACCGCGATGGCTGTCGTGCTCCGCCAATCGCGCGGCGTAATGATCGCGGCGTTGCCCGCGTCCTACACGAGAAAGGGAATTACTTCCGAAGACCGTCAAGGCGGGACGCCTCGGTGGAGATGAAGGCGAACCCAACTCCACTCAAGAAATAAAAGCAGCGAGTGTCTTCCCCGTCGCTCACCCCGAAGTCGGTTCTCGATGCGAGCCGCGCGTTTTTCCGGACGCACGAGTTCGGCCAGCTGGCGAAGCTCCTTCCGGACCCGGTCAATCTGCGCGAGCCCGGCGCGGGACGCTTCTATCAGGCTGCCGCCGAAGGCTTCGACTCCGCGTTTCTGTTTCCGAGCCCCGGCACGCAGCGGCTTCACTTCGATGAGATCCTGAAGCAGACCGCCATCTCGCCCGTTTTCGGGCTGGGGAAATCTGATCAGTACACACACCCGATGATCGTGGACCCGCAGTCTCTGCGGCTCGCCGAGCCGCGGAATCGCCCGATCGGTCCCTACATCCTGTTCTATCGCTCGGGTCCGCTCCCGCGCGAGACACGGGACAAGAAAGCGGCGGACTCGGAAGTCTTCTTTCGCTCGATGAAGTGGAACGGGATGACCATTCCGGAGTACCTCATCCTCCAGCGTCTGCTGTGCGAGAAGAACAAGGACCACCGATACGACATCTATTCGCCCGACGTCGCGCGCTCGCAGTGGACGTGGCTGCTCGACTCCAAGACGGCGACCGGCATCGTCATGGCGTTCTGGAACCCGGTCCGCAGCCGGATCGAGATCGGAGTGAGCAAGGAAGACGCCGCCAACGCCCGCCGCGGCGCTCAGCCCACCGTCGTCATCGACGCGGCGTAGACGTGGCTCTCGGCGCGCCGGCCTTCCCTAAACGTCCCGGGCGTCAGGGAAAACACGCGAGGAGGTTCCGGTTTGCGAGTCTCGCGATCTTCGCTCTCGTCTCTTCGCTTGGAAGTGCGACCTATCCGCAGCTCGGCAGTCCCTTTCTGGTTCGCGATATCAATTCGACGCCGGTTCCCGGCGCGGGCTCGTACCCAGGGTTCTTAACCCCTTCGGGAGGGGTCATCTACTTCGGTGCCTATGATCCGGCCGATGGAGGCGAGCTCTGGCGCACAGACGGCACGGCAGAGGGAACTCGTCTCGTCAAGGACATCGTGCCCGGGCCCAACGGCTCAGGCATTGTTTTCCTGACCGATGTTCGGGGCACCCTCTTCTTTGTCTCCAACGGCGCCTACGGAAGCGAGTTGTGGAGAAGCGACGGTACCGAGGATGGAACCGTTCGAGTCAAGACCTTCCGGGCGAGCGCACTGAAACTCGTTAATGGTGACGGGACTCTCTTTTTCGCCGTCAACGACATCTTCACCGGCGCGCTCGATCTCTGGAAGAGTGACGGAACGGAAGTGGGCACCACTCGGGCGGCTGGCATCCCTACTGGCAGTTACTTCAATAATCCCTTTTGGGCGGGCGGTCGCCTCTTCTTTCAGACCGCAGTATTCGGGTTGTGGGTGAGCGACGGAACCCAGGCGGGAACGTTCGAGTTGAGTCACGACCTCGTCATTCAGCCTGGAACCTTAGCGGCTTTTCACAACCGCCTCTATTTCGTGGCATCTGCGGCTCAGGGCTATGGACTGTGGACAAGCGATGGAACGGTGAAGGGTACGAATCTGGTCATGAGCTTCGAGAGTAGTCACGGGGGCTTAGTCGAATTCCAGGGCAGTCTGTACTTCACGGCGGGTTCTTCAGCGGGAACCGGCCTGTGGAAGAGCGACGGCACGTCTTTGGGAACGACGTTCCTCCAGGAGAGCGATACCGCGGCTGACGGAACAGTGCCTGTCGAGGTCGATGGCAAGCTCTTCTACATCAGTAGCGGCGGCACGATTTGGAAAACGGATGGCACGTCGTCCGATGCGGTCGCCATCACGACCGTGCCCGAAAGCACCATCTTTCAGGTAGGAGGAGCCGGAGGCCTGTTCTACTTTGTGTCTTTCGACGCCAAATTGTGGAGATGTGACGGCACACCGGAAGGAACCTTCACTCTTCGCCAGACATATGTTTCGAACACGCTGCCTTCGATGGTTGCCGTCAACGGTCTCATGCTGTTCCTGGCAAACGACGCATCGACAGGTCCTGAGCTCTGGAAGACCGATGGAACCTTGTCCGGAACGGTCATTCTGCGCGATATCAATCTCGGGGCCGGCGCTTCGAATCCAGCCGAACTCGTAAATCTATCCGGCGCGGTCTATTTCGCGGCGAACGACGGAGTCAACGGCCCAGAAATCTGGAAGACGGACGGTACTCGCGACGGAACGCTCTCGATCAAGAACTTTCCCATTCCGCCGACTGACTTCCCTGCGTACTACGGTCCGCACTCCCTCATTCGTGTCAACGAGAATCTGCTGTTTTTTTGGAACTTGGCTCCGGTCATCGGCCGAAATGGGCTGTGGAAAACCGACGGCACGAGCCAGGGAACAACCCTCCTTGGGAATCTCGGAGGTCAAGGGATTTCATTGACCAAGCTTGGGAACAATGTTTTTTTCTTTGGCGATGACGGGGTGCATGGAAGTGAGATCTGGAAGAGCGATGGAACCGTCGAAGGGACCGTCATGGTCAAGGACCTGATGCCTGGAAGCGACAGCCCGTTCGACCTCTACTATCCGAAAATGGCGGCGGCGTCGGGCGGCAAGTACTTTGTGCAGGGATCTGACTCTTCCGGTGGATATATAGGACGCGAGCTTCTAGTGAGCGATGGAACCGAAACGGGAACCCATCTCCTCAAAGATATTAATTCGGGCTTCGGGGATTCTCTTCCCAACGATCTGACGGACGTCAACGGCACCCTCTTTTTCTTTGCGGACGACGGAGGCCATGGCTTCGAGCTCTGGAAGAGTGACGGGACGGAAGCCGGCACGGTGCTTGTCAAAGACATCAACCCCGGACCTGGGAGCTCTGTCGGCGCTCCGTCAGTTCAAATGATGAGCGTGGGTGGGCTGGCTTACTTCGGCGCGTACGACGGAGTGCATGGAGCCGAGCTCTGGCGAAGCGACGGTACCGAGGCTGGGACGTTCCTTCTCAAAGACATCGCTGTCGGCGACGCGGACTCGAATCCTCTTTCCTTGGGGAGCCTTGGTGGAGTCCTGTTCTTCTCGGCCGATGACGGCGTGCACGGCCGCGGACTTTGGAAGACCGACGGCACACCTTCAGGAACCGTCCTAGTCAAAGCCATCGAACCCGGCGTGGACATGATCGACGCGGGCGGTTTTATCGTTTTTTCCGCGAGTGACGGCGTCCACGGACAGGAAGTCTGGATTTCGGACGGAACCCCTGAAGGAACGTCCCGGCTGACCGACGTGGCTCCGGGGCCGACTTCTTTCAGCCCGTCATTTTTCGCGCGGCTCGGACCGTTCGTGCTCTTCAGTGGCGACGACGGCCAACATGGACGAGAGCTCTGGGGATTCCGTGCCGCGGGCGTCGACCACACAACCTCACCGAAGACGTCTCCTCACTCGGTGCCGTTTCGGCCGCCGCACTGACCGGTCCGACGGGCACCGGCGCGATAACCTCGCCTCATGCTCGCCGTCGCGCTCACGATCTTTCTGGGTGCGTTTCTTCTCTTTCAGATCGAGCCGCTGATCGGCAAGTACATCCTGCCGTGGTTCGGCGGCGCGCCGGCCGTCTGGACGACCTGCCTGCTCTTTTTTCAGCTGCTTCTTCTCGCCGGATACTCCTACGCGCACGGTCTCGCGCGGCGGCCGCGAGCGCGAGGGGAGAGAGTCAGTCACGCCACGCTCCTCGCGGTCTCGGTCGCTCTGCTCGCGGTTCTCGCTAAGGTCTGGGGTTCGCCGATCCTGGCCAGCGCTTCCTGGAAGCCGTCCGATCCCTCTCACCCGATTCCCCGGATTCTGGCGGTCCTGGCGGTGAGCGTCGGCCTTCCCTACTTTCTTCTCGCGACGACCAGTCCCTTGCTCGCTGCCTGGGCGGCGCGCGCCCGGCCGGGCGTACGCGTGTACCGTCTCTACGCGCTCTCGAACCTGGGCTCGCTTCTCGCGCTGCTGAGCTACCCGCCGCTGGTCGAGCGCTTTCTGCCGTTGCGGATGCAGGCGCTCGTCTGGTCGAGTCTCTACGCCGTCTTCGCTGCGGGCGCGGCGCTCTGCGCGGTGGCCGCGCGCGCATCCACGACCCCGGCCCCCGTCTCCGACTCCTTCACCCTCGCTCGGTCCGCGCCGATCGGTCGAGCCCCTTACGTCTTCTGGTTTCTGCTCGCGGCCTGCGGCTCGACCTTGCTTCTCGCCACGACCAATCAGATGTGCCAGGAGGTCGCGTCGATTCCTCTCCTCTGGGTCATCCCGCTTTGCCTTTATCTCGTCTCCTTCATCCTCTGCTTCGAAAGCGACCGGATCTATTCCCGCGCGGTCTTCGGACCGGCTCTGGCCTTCTCCCTCGGGTGGGCCGCTCTCGTTCTCTTCAAGGGGTTCGTCGTGCCGATTCGAGTTCAGGTGGCCGCCTACTCGGCGGCGCTGTTTGCCGGATGCATGGTCTGTCACGGCGAGCTCGCGCGCTCTCGGCCCGACGCGAGCCGGCTGACCTCTTTCTATCTGACGATCGCCGCGGGCGGCGCGGCCGGAGGGCTCTTCGTCGCGATCGCTGCACCGCGTCTCTTCGACGCGTACTGGGAGATTCACATCTGCCTCTGGCTGACGGGACTTCTTGCGCTCGTCGCTCTCCTGCGCGACTCCGGATCCTGGGTTCGCTCGGGACGCGGGTGGCCCGCGCTCTTGGTGCTTCTCGCCTGCGGAGCGCTGGCGAACTCGGTGCGCGACGCGTCGTTTCTTCCCTCTCTCGCCGAGCGGGTGAAGGCGTTCTGGGAACAAGGGCTCGGACCGATCATCGTGGTCCTGGCGGCCGCCGCTCTGGCCTGGGCGCTCTGGCAGCTGCGCCGGATCTGGTGGGACCGAGGCCATCCCTATTTTGCCGCGGGCTGCCTCGCAGGAGCGCTCGGTCTTCTCGGCTACGTGCTCATCTCCGACGTCCGCGCCTTTCTCGAGTCGGCTGTCTCGGTCAGCCGAAATTTCTACGGCGTTCTGACGGTCGAGGAGCTTTCGAAGGACGACCCGGACCTGAACCGTTTCGAGCTGCGCAACGGCCGGATCGTTCATGGCTTCCAGTATCGAGATCCCGAGAAACGGCGGGAGCCGACGACCTATTACACGGAACGAAGCGGCATCGGCCTCGCGCTGCTCCATCATCCCCGCCGCGCGACGGGACCTCTCCGAGTCGGGGTGGTGGGCCTGGGAACCGGCACGATCGCCGCGTATGGTCGAGCCGGCGACACCTATCGCTTCTACGACATCAATCCTGCGGTCGTGGCTCTTTCGGAAGGCCCCCGGAGCCGGTTTACCTACCTGCGCGACTGCCCGGCTCGCGTCGAGATCGTTCTCGGGGACGCGCGGCTGTCCCTCGAGCGCGAACGCCGAGACCGCGCAGCGCAGGGTTTCGACGTTCTCGCGATCGACGCCTTCACGAGTGACTCGATCCCGGTCCATCTCCTGACCAGGGAAGCGGTCGAGCTCTATTTCTCCCGTCTCGCGCGGCCTGATGGCATCCTGGCGATCCACATCTCCAACCGGCAGCTCGATCTGGCTCCCGTCGTGCGAGCGCTGGTCGATTCGCTCGGCCGGAAAGCCGCTTCGGTCGACATCGAGGGAGAAGGCACGACGACGTGGGGAAGCACGTGGATCCTCGTATCCTCGGAATCGGTGCTCGAGACTCCGGAGATCGCGAGGGCCTCGAAGGATCTTTCCGGGGCGCGGGTCATCCGTCCCTGGACCGACGACTACAGCAATCTGTTCCAGGTGATCAAGTGATCGCGTCGGCGGCCGTTCTCGAGGAACTTTCCGCCTACCAGCCTGCGGCCGAAGGGGAGCGGGAGTCGCTCGCCCGGATCGAAGAGCTCCTGCGCCGCGCCGCGGATCCGTTCACGCGAGAGCACCGGGATCACATCACCGGGAGCGCCGTCGTCGCCCGCCCCGACGGGTCGGCATTTCTGCTGGTCTATCATCGCCGCCTGCAGCGCTGGCTCCAGCCGGGAGGCCACGTCGAGTCGGCAGACGGGTCGGTTCTGGCCACGGCGCTTCGCGAAGCGCGCGAGGAGACCGGCGTCGCGGCGCTCGAGATCGCCAACGGCGGCCGAATTCTGGACCTCGACGTCCATCCGATACCGGCGACGCCCAAACGCCCGGCGCACGTGCATCACGATCTGAGGTACCTGCTCACGACCCGATCGGACGCGACGGTCGCCGAACCGCTGGAGATCGAAAAGGTCGCCTGGTTCTCGATGGACGAAGCGCTGGCCTCCGGAGCCGACGAGTCGCTCGCACGCGCCCTGCGGAAAGCGCGGCGCATCCTCGCCGGCCCTCCCGACCGTTTATATCAGATCTGACATTACGCCCGCTGGCCTGCCTGGCGTCCGGCGCCCGCCCGGGAATCCAAGAATGCGACTGCTCGGCGCACGATGTCGGGATCGTGAACGATCCGGATGTGGCCGAGCCCTTGGGTCGTGACGAGCTCCGCTCCCGGCCAGGACTTCGCGATGGCGTCTCCGTCTGTCCAGGCGACCTCGCGGTCCTCGCGGTCGTGGAAGACGAGCAGGGGAGTCGAGAACGAGGACACCGCGCGCAGGACGTCGAACTCCTCGAATCGAAATCCGAACTGGGTCTCGAACCGCCTCTCCATCCTCTCGCGAACGTTCGGCGGGATTCCGAGCATCTGCGCGAACACTCGCGTGTACGTTCCCGGGTTGGCGGCCGGAGCGAGAAGGACCGCGCCCTCCGCCTCCAGGCCGCGCGCCATCGCGAGAGCCGCGGCGGCCCCGCCCATCGAATGAGCCACGACGCCATGGATCGCCTCGCGTGACCGCGCCACAGTGAGCAGCGCTTCGATGAACTGGGGGAGCGAAGACAGCCTCCCGGAAGAGTCCCCGTGCGCGGGCGAGTCGAAGGTGACGACCGAGTACCCGGCCGAGACCAAGGGCTCGACAAAGGACCCGAGCCGCGCGCCGCGGCTTCCCCAGCCGTGGACGAGGAGAACAGTAGGTCCCTCGCCCCAGGTCCAGGTCGCAATGTGGGTCGCCCCGGCTCGCAGACGCCCCGATCTCCCGGAGGCGAGAAGCTGCCGCTCCGTCTCCGAGGTCTTGTGGCGCGGCGGCGTCCGAAAGAGAGCGGCTGCGGCGCGGACGGCGAGAGGCGGCGCGGCCACGGCTAACGCTCGGAGCCCGGCGCGGAGGAGAGGAAGAACCGCGGACCTCTTGGGAGCGCTTCGGATCTCGGCCATGACTTCTTCTTAGGCGCTCTTTCGAACCCTGCGGCATGCGCCGAGGAGCCTTTCGAACGCTGCATGCGCGCGGGCGTCGGCCCGCGGGTCCTTCAACAGACGCGACGCGTGGTGATACCCGAGCATGATCGCGTACAGGTCGTGCGCGAACTGCTCGGGGTCGGTGTCGGCGCGGAACGCTTTTTCTGCCACACCGGCTTGAACGACGTTCGCCATGAGGCTGAGCCAGTCCCGCTGCAACTGGACGAGCTTGTCCCTCGCGGGCCCGGGCTGATCGTCGAGCTCGACCGAAGCAGCGACGAAGAGACAGCCTCCGGGCGTCTTTTGCGACTTCGTCCAATCGAGCCACCTCTCGAAGAGCGCGCGCACGCGCGGCTCGCCGCGGGGATTCGCCAGCGCCGGCCGAACGACCTCCGAGACGAATCGCTCCGAGGCGGTCTCGAGCACCTGGACCTGCAGGGCCTCCTTCGATTGGAAGTGCGCGAACAATCCGCTCTTGGACAGCCCCAGATCCTCCGCCAGCCGTCCGATCGAGATTCCGGAAAGCCCGATCTGGCTCGCGAGCTTGACCGCGTGATCGAGGATCGCGGCGCGCGTCGATTCTCCTTTGCGGGCGGCCGGATGGGCTCTCATGGCGGCATAAAATAGCACGATCGTTCGTTCTATTCCAGGAGAAAGGAATCGCGGCGATGAGATGGATTATCCAGAGCTCTTTCAGCTACTTATCTTCAGACGCCCGTGCCCGTGAAACCAGCAGATCGCTTCTCTCCCCACTTCGCCCTCACACCCTGGTCGTCTTCCACCGGCCTTGCCGGAAGATCACGAAGCTGACGACGGCGAGCGTCGAAAATGCGATCGTGATCGCGAAGAAGACTCCGCGCACCCCGAGCGAGGTCTGCCGGGAGAGCACGAAGGCGATCGGGATTTCCCAGAGCCAGAAACAGAACAGGTTGATCAGGGTCGGCGTGAACGTGTCTCCCGCGCCGTTGAAGGCCTGCGTGATCACCATTCCCCAGGCGTAGAAGAGAAATCCGTAGCTCACCGTGCGCAGGCAGCTCGCGCCGATCGGAAGAATGGCCGGGTCGCTCGTGAAGAGCCGGACCACCGGCTCGGCCAACGAGACGAAGAGAAGTCCGATCGTCCCGAGGAAAATCATGTTGTAAAGCCCGGCGATCCGCACCGACTTCTCGGCGCGGTCGGGTTTCTTTGCGCCGAGGTTCTGACCGACGAGCGTCGCACCGGCGTTGGAGAGCCCCCAGGACGGAAGGATCGCGAAGACGATGATGCGGATGCCGATCGTGTACCCGGCGAGGGCGGCGCTGCCGAACGCCGAGATGATACGCACGAGCCCGATCCAGCTCGCCGTTCCGATCGCCGCCTGGACGATTCCGTTGGCCGAGATGCGGAAGAGCCGCCACATCGCCGCCGGCTCGATCTTCCGATGCTCGCGCCGGATCGCGATCCGTCCCCGGCCGCGCGAGAGCGTGACGAGCTGCACGAGAACGGCTGTCCCGCGTCCGCAGGTCGTCGAGACCGCAGCCCCCATGACTCCCAGCTTCGGAAACGGACCGAGCCCGAAGATGAAGCAGGGGTCCAGAATCAGATTGATGATGTTGGCGAGCCAGAGCACGCGCATTGCGATCGCGGCGTCGCCCGCGCCGCGAAAGATCGCGTTGATCAGGAAGAGCAGCACGATGACGACGTTGAAGCCGAGCATCACGCGCGTGAAACCAGAGCCGCTCGCGACGAGCGCAGCCGAGCCGCCCATGGCCGC
>DATDNV010000330.1:0-2574 GCA_036518075.1 Thermoanaerobaculia bacterium | reverse complement strand
GTTTCACTACGTTGCGGCGCGGGAAGAGCTGCTCGAGCGGGCGGAGTCGGTGCTGGGCTGGGTGCGCGACGGAAAGCTCAAGCTCACCATCGACCGCGAGCTGCCAATGTCGCAGGCAGCCGAGGCGCATCGCCTTCTCGTGTCCCGGCAGACGTCGGGGAAACTGGTGCTCATTCCATGAGCGTTATATCGGATCTGATATAGACTCGCATGGCGCAGAATGCGTGCAAAGTGCGAAGTTCCAAGTTAAAGGTCTTAGCGCCAACCAACTTCGAACTTTGAACTTCGAACTGAGAACTCGATGAGCGACCGCGACCCTTCGCGTAAGTGGTGGAAGCGGACGATCGGTCCGCGAGCGTCGGGCATCTTCGCTCTGCGCACCGGCTACCACCCGGTCATTCGGCCGCGCCGAAAGCTCTGGCGCCCGCCGCTGCGAGCGAGCCTGCTCCTTCTTCTCTTCGGCGTCGCCCTCGCTGCGTGGACGATCGCGCACCGCCGCCGACTCGAGACGCGCTTCGGCGAATCGGTCGTCGAGAGCCCCTCCGCGCCTTTGGCGATTCAGAGAATCCGGCACGACCTCGCCGATATGGATCTGGACGAGAGCTCACTCCAGCGAGAGCTCGACGCGCGGCTGGCAGCCGTCGACGCCCAGGACTCGTCGGAGTTTTACCTGGTGCTCGACACGAAGGAGAAGAAGCTCTCGTTCCGCTTCGGAGATCGGCTCGTTCGGGAAGCGCCGCTGACCGTCGGAGAACCGCGGCCGATCGTTTCGGCCTCCGGGGAAAAGGTCGCTCCCGCGCCGCTCTCGGGCGCGTTCACGGTGAGGCAGAAGCTCGAACGCCCCTCCTGGAAGCCGCCAACGTGGGTCTGGGAGAAAGCGGGCATGCCCGCTCCGAAACCGCTCCCCGAGATCCGCGGCGGCCTCGGACGCTACGTCGTCGTTCTGACGGACGACGTCATTCTCCATTCGCCGCCTCCGCCCGAGAGTCCGCTCCACGGCGCGAAGCCCGGCTCGTTTCTCGCTCCCGAGGCCGATCTGGCGGCGATCTGGAAGCGGATCGGAACCGACACGCGCGTGTACATCTTCTAGGCGACCCATGAGCGAAGTGAAAACGGTCGAGACGCGATCCGGCATCCGCTACCGAGTCGGCTTTCTCGGCGCCTGGGCACTCTTCGTGATCGCTCTGGGACTGGCGGCGCTCGCGGTGGTCGCGGAGGTCGAGAACGTTCGCGAGGCACAGCGGCTGGCGCGCCTCCAGATGATCGATCGCTGGATCGGCAAGAGGTACACGGGCACGATGGCCTCGTTGCAGGGCACCGCCAGCGAGCAGACCAGCCGGATCGGGAAGCTTCGCTCGAACATCCAGGAGGCGACGCTCGACCTCGACGTGCCGTCGGCGACGGCTCAGACGATTCTTGTTTCCACGGCCGAGAACAGGCTCTGGGTCCGACAGGGCGGCCGGACCGTTTTCGAGGCGGTCGTCTCGACCGGGAAGGGGACGACGCTCGAGATCCAGGGCCGCAAGATGATTTTCGACACGCCAACGGGCCGGTTCCATATCAAGTCCAAGGAAGAGAACCCCGTCTGGGTTCCCCCGGACTGGCATTACGTGGAGGAAGCGCGCAAGAAAAAGCTCGAGGTCGTGCGGGCGAAGCCGGGCGACGTGATCGACGCCGAGACCGGCGCTCCCGTCTCTTCCTCCGGTAACGGAGTGTGGTCGCTCCTGGGTGACGAGGGACGACATCCTCAGCGCGTTTACAAAGTCGGCAAGGATTCGATCGTCGAGGTGGCGGCGGACGGCAGCGAAAAGGAAGTCGAGCCCCGCGAGTTCATTCGAAGCGGAAAGGCGCTCATCGTTCCGCCCCTCGGAACGAAACAGCGAAAACTGGAAAAGACCCTCGGACACTATCGCCTGAACCTTGGCGATGGGTACGCGCTCCACGGAACGCAGGCCACGAGTCAGCTCGGACGGAGCGTCTCGCACGGCTGCGTGAGGCTGGGGGACGCCGACATCGAGAAACTCTTCCAGATGTCCCACGTCGGGGACGAGGTCATCATCTACTGACTGTGAAGGGTTTGCACCCGGTTGCCCTCCCTGGCAAAAGTCTTTAAAATGAACAGGTTCGCGTGAGATCCAGGGTCCGCATCGCCGCTGCCGGAGGAGCGCTTTTTGCGCTTCTGATGGCCCCACTCGCTGCCAAGCCGGGAGAGTTCATCTCCTGGGGCACGATCTCCGGCCTCTCGGGTCGGTTGCGCGCTGTTTTCGCGCTTCCTCACGACGAGCGGGCTGGGTCGGTTGCCTCTCGATCCGACGAGAGGGGAGCGCGGCCCGGCGTCTATCAGATGCTCACCGACGCGGGCCGGGTCTTCCGTTTGATCGTTCTCACCCCCTTCTCGACGAAGGTGAACGGGCGGATCGGCTCCTACCGAATGGGACGGTGGCCATTCGAAGGACGGGTGCCTTCGAATCCCGCGTACGCCGATCCGAGCGGGTTCATCGAGGTGACGCCGGAGAATTTCAGCACGCGCATCTCCGAGCACTTCACGCTGGGGCAGTTCATCACCAAGAACCA
>DATDNV010000329.1:0-4156 GCA_036518075.1 Thermoanaerobaculia bacterium | reverse complement strand
CCATGACGACCAGGGGTTCGGGAAGCCTACGCCAGAGGAAGAGGATGATGAGGCTGCCGACCGCGATGACAACGGTCAGGAGATCCCCGATGGCAGTTCTGGCGACGAGGTAGGTCGTTCCCACAAGAACTCCGACGACCGCGACGGTGATGCCACGGATGAACCCCTGCAGTCTCCGGTTGCCGGCGTAGCGCAAGAGCAGCGGAGTGGCAAGCACCGTGAAGAGGACGGCCGGAGCAAACATGCCGATCGTCGCGGCCACAGCGCCGGGTATTCCGTTGAGAAGAAAGCCCACGAAGGTCGCGGAGATAACGACGGGACCTGGAGAGATCATCCCGATGGCGACAGAGTCCAAGAACTCGCGGTTTCCGAGCCAGTGGTATTGATCGACGACGTAAGTCTTCAGGAATGGCACGATGACCAGGCCGCTGCCGAAGACGAGAAGCCCGGTCTTGAAAAAAAAGAGAAAGAGTTTGCTCGTCATCGCCGACACGGACGCCGTGGCCGCCGCGGCCCCTGTCGGTGGGATGAGAAGCAACCCGCCGCGGGGAACACGAGGGGGAGACACTCCGGCTCCCGACGACCGAGCGAACAGGAAGACCCCGAGCGCGCCGGCCACGAGAAACACGGCCACCAGCTCCTTCTGCACGACGACCGTAGTGGCGCAGGCGATCAGAAAAATCGCCCAGGCCGGAATATCCCGCCCGAGAGTCTTCTTGCCCAGATTCCAGCACGCTTTGAGGATCAGAGCGACCACGACCGGCGCGACCCCGTAGAAGAGAGCGCGCAGTTGCCAGTTCGAGGCAAATCGGAGGTAGAGCCACGCCGTGGCGACGACGAGGACGAACGGGGGGAGCGCGAAGGCGACCGCGACGGCCAGCCCGCCGACGACTCCAAATCGAATGTAGCCGCAGTAGACGGCGAGCTGATACGCGAGCGGGCCCGGGCAGGCCGCCGCGATCGCGAGCCCGCGGTCGTACTCTTCTTCCGTTAGCCAACCGCGATTCTCTGCGAGGTCGCGCCGCATGTCATTGGCCAGCGCGACCGGACCGCCGAAGCCAGTGGAGCCCAGGCGGAGAAAGTAAAGGACCATCCCCCAAAGAGAAGGCGCCTCTCGCTTCCCGACATCACGCTGCGCTTCCTGGCGCAACTATCTTCCTTCGATCGTGAAGTCGTCGAATTGGATGACGGAGTCCGCCTTCGTCCAGAGCCCTACGCGTCCAGCATCGTTGAAAGTGTCATCGATCGCGTCGAGAACTTTCGTGCTGTCGAACCAGACGACGAAGTGATTCCCGGTCGCTTCCATCTTGAGAATGTGCCAGGTCTTCCTGGCGACTTTGATGGGCTTGTTCTGGAACGGACGCCGGCGGCCCGCGACGGTGTGATAGATCGTGCAGTTGTCCTCGTCGGCGTTGCAGCGAGTGATGTAGTAGTTGTTCGCGTCTTTGTAGCGCCAGACCATGCCGAACCCCTGGTCGACTTCGCCCGAGACCGGCTTGGCGCGTACGGAGAGCGTCACGTCCCTATAGGAGCCTTCTTTCACGACGGCGAGGGGAAAGCGATAGTCGGTCGGGTCAGCGCTCTCCTGGACAAGCACTCGGTTTCCCGGCTGGTCCTTGTCGTCGTGCACCACCCATTTTCCTTCCGCTCCCTGGCCCGTCCGCGCAAACTCGAAGCCAGCTGGCGGCGAACCAACAGGGTCGGCGTCGAAGCGGAAAGTCTTCGGTGCGGCGGGTTGAGCCAGCGCGGCCGCAGGGGCCAGAACGAGCAGGGCAGCGGCGAGACAGCGCGGTAACAATATATACATTGTGTCCTCCGTCATGCCCTCGGTCAAGGAGCGTTCCCGACCTTTTCGAGATGCGCGTAGAGGGAATCATAGAGAAACGACGCGCGCTCCAGAATGTCCGCATCGTCTTTTCCGACGTCGGTGAATCCCTGGCTGATCGCCCACAGCCCGGCGGATTCGCGAGCGATGTTCATCTCGGCGGGGAAGTCTGCCCCGTGCACGATCTTTCCCAGCCGCTGCAGCGCGGCGTCGCCGGGCAACCGATCGTCGATGAGCGCCTCGAATGAGCATCGCCCCTTGTCGTCTCGGTGCGGATAGGTTGCGCCCGGCGCGTCGAAGCCGATCGCGCCCTGGCGCTCCTGAACGGCGGCGACCTCCTGCGGCTCGACGAAGAGGATCTCGGCCTGGGGGTCGAGAAAACGTCGGATCAGCCATCCGGTCGCAGTCCGGTTGACGTGAATGCGCTTCCGGGTGACCCACTTCATGACGTGGCCCTCGCGCACTCCATATATCAACTGCTAGTGACCTATGTCAACTGATAGGCATCCAGATGCCGGCTAGTCCTCCAGCGTCGGAAGGGTCTCGAGCACTTCGGCGGCGCGAGGACGATGTCGGACGGGTTCGTCCTTGCGAACGCGGCCGTCCTTGAAGACCAGCACGCGCCGGGCGAACTGGGCGATGTCCGGCTCGTGGGTCACGAGAACGATCGTCAGCCCCTGATCGTTCAAAGTCTGAAAAATCTCCATGATCTCGACCGAGGTGCGGCTGTCCAGATTGCCGGTCGGCTCGTCGGCCAGAAGGATCGATGGCCGGTTGACCAGCGCGCGAGCGATCGCGACTCGCTGCTGCTGCCCGCCCGACAACTGCGACGGGACATGATTCGCCCGGTCGGACAGTCCGACCATCGCGAGTGCCTCCGCGGCCCGCCTCTCCCGTTCCACGCGGTCGATCCGGGTGTAAAGCGTCGGAAGCTCTACGTTCTCGAGCGCGGTCGTGCGCGCGAGAAGATTGAACCCCTGAAAGACGAAGCCGATCTTCCGGTTTCGGATCAGCGCGAGCGCTTTTTTGTCGTGCGTGGAGACGTCGAGTCCCTCCAGAAAGTATCGACCGTCGGTGGGTCGGTCGAGGCAGCCCAGGATGTTCATGAACGTCGATTTACCGCTTCCGCTCGCGCCCATCACGGCCACGAACTCGGCGCGATGAACGTCGACCGTCACCCCTCGCAGCGCGTGCACGCGCGTTTCGCCAAGGTCGTAGTACTTGTGGACGTCCTCGACGCGAATGACCGCGTGGTTTGCGGAGAGCGATGTCTCGGCCCGGTCCTCCATGGTGTCTCGTCGCGTTTACGAGCGGCGCCGATCGCTAGAGACGGCTCCCGGGTGCTTTCGGCTTGGCCAGCATCGAACGAATGATGAGATCGTCCCCTTCCTTCAGTGTTCCCTTGAGGACGCCGACCACCTCCGTATAGGAGTGGTCCGTGATGCCGAGCGAGATCTTGACCGGCTCCATCGTGTTGCTCGACCCGTGCAGCTTCCACACGACGGCGGCGTCTTTCTGAGCCTTCCGCGCAGCAGTCGAAGAAGCGGACGCGCTCTTCTCGGCGGCGGACTCCTCGCTTCCGCGCTGCGGCGGACCGGCCTCGATTCCATACTTCGCGTAGACCGCGCCGATCTCTTCCAATGACAACGGCGGCTTGTATCGCAGCGCGGTGTTGGGAACTTTGAGGACGCTCTCGACCGTCGCGACCGGAATGGTGACGTACGCCGTCATCCCCGGGAACAACTTGAGGTCGGGATTGTCGAACTCGATGATCGTGTCGTAAGTCACGACGTTCTGGATCGTCGTCGGGTTCATCCGCACCTGCTTGACGGTTCCGCGGAACACGTCTTTGGGAAAGGCGTCCACCTTGAAGGTCACCGTTCTTCCGGGCCGGATGTTTCCCACGTCCGACTCGTCCGTCTTGGTGTAGACGAGCATCTTCGTCAGGTCCTGGGCGATCGTGAAGATCGTCGGGGCCTGCAGGGACGCGGCCACCGTCTGGCCGAGCTCGACGTTTCGGGCCACGACGGTGCCGTCAGTCGGCGATCGGATGATCGTGTAGTCGAGATTGGTCCTGGCGACCGACACGGCCGCTTCTTTCTGGCTCACTTGCGCTTGCGCCTGGGTCACCCCGGCCGCCGCCGCGCCCTCGGCCGCGACCGCCGAGTCGTAACTCGCTTTCGCCTGGTCGAGCTGTTGCTGGCTGAGCAGGTTGCTTCGCGTCAGTTCCAGAGACCGCTCGTAGTCGGCTTTCGTCTGCACCGATAGGGCCTTCGCCTTGTCGAGGTTCGCCTTCGCCGCAACGAGGTTGGCCTTCGCGTTCTCCAGATC
>DATDNV010000328.1:0-6516 GCA_036518075.1 Thermoanaerobaculia bacterium | reverse complement strand
ATGAAGTGAAACGGATGTTCGGATGAGCAGCGATCTGAGAGACCTGTATCAGGAGACGATCCTCGACCATGGCAAGCGGCCGAGGAACTTCGGTGCGCTGGCCTCGGCGAACCGAAAGGCGGAAGGCTACAACCCGCTCTGCGGCGATCGAGAAACGGTTTATCTCGATCTTCAGGGCGACGTTCTCAAGGACATCCGGTTCGAGGGTGCCGGGTGCGCGATTTCGACCGCGTCGGCCTCGATGATGACCGAGTCGTTGAAGGGGAAGAGCCGTGCCGAGGCCGAGGCGCTCTTCGAACGAGTCCACGATCTGATCACCGGCCAAAACCGGGCCACGGGCGGTGGACCGCCGCTGGGCAAGCTCGAAGTCTTCGAGGGCGTGCGCGAATACCCGGTTCGCATCAAGTGCGCGACGCTTCCCTGGCACACGATGAAGTCGGCGCTTCTCGGTGAAGGTCAGACCGTGTCCACGGAGGCGGGAGCCGAAGCGTCTCCCAAAGAAGAGCCGTCGGACGCGGTTTCCAAGCCGCGCGTGTGCTGACGGAGGACATATGAATACTCAGAAACAGGTCACGACGACGCGGGACATCGAGGCGACCGAGATTCCGAGCGGGGTTCCGATTTCCATCCCTGCGGGAACCCCGCTCTCGATCGTCCAGTCGCTCGGAGGAAGCTTTACGGTTCTGACACCGTACGGCTATATGGCTCGCGTGGACGGCAAGGACGGCGATGCCATCGGGGAAACCGCCTCGGCACCGAAGGCCGCCGCCGGGGAGAACAAGACGATCGACGAGCTCTGCTGGGACGAGCTGAAGACCTGCTACGACCCGGAAATTCCGGTGAACATCGTCGATCTGGGGCTCGTCTACAAGTGCGAGGTGACGGCGCTTCTCGACGGCGGAAACAAAGTGGAAGTGCGCTTCACGCTGACCGCACCGGGCTGCGGCATGGGAGACGTCCTTCGCGACGACATCCGCAAGAAACTGCTGGCCGTGCCGGGAATCACCGACGCGGACGTCCAGGTTCTCTTCGACCCACCCTGGAACCTCGGCATGATGTCGGACGCGGCCAAGCTGCAGCTGGGAATGCTGTAGGAAGCGATGGGTGACCAGTGATCGGTGACAGCCAAACCGCGGCGAGTCGGCGACGCAACGGAGGGAGCTTGCGATGAGAATGAGCTCACAAGAAGAGTACGGACTGCGCTGTCTCCTTCGCGTCGGACGCGAGGGCACGGAAGGCAGCGTCACGATTCCCGAACTGTCGAAGTCGGAGGGGATCTCTGAACCTCACGTTGCGAAAATGATGCGGATTCTTCGGGCCAACGGGTTCGTCCGCTCTACGCGGGGCCAGGCCGGCGGATATACCCTCGCCCGGACGGCCGACCAGATCGCCGTCGGACACGTTCTCGCCGCCCTGGGCGGTCGGCTCTTCGATTCCAATTTCTGCGGCACGCACGCCGGTGTCGGCTCCTCCTGCACGCACCTCGTCGATTGCTCGATCCGATCGGTGTGGCGCACCATTCAGAACGCGATCGACGGAGTGCTCGCCCGTCTGACGTTGAAGGACCTGCTTCGAAGCGAGCAGGAGATGAACGTCTGGGCTTCTCACTACGAGTCCCGCCTGCCCAGCCACTCTTCCCCCGTTTAGGAGTTCCACGCCCTTCCGCTGGCCCGGTTCTTGCGACACTGACCGTGGAGGTGCTTGCATGAAGAAACTCTGCGTTTCTCTCGCTGCGGTCGCGTTTGTCCTGATGAGCGCCGTGGCCCTGGCGGAAAGCCGCCCGCACGAAGGGAAGATCACGAATATCGACATGACTGCGCGGGTCCTCGCCGTCCAGGAAGAAAACGGGGATCAGGTCACGCTGACCTGGGACGACACGACGAAGTGGAAGAACAACCTGATGGCTCAGGAGCTTCGGGTGGGAGATTCGATCCATTTCGACTTCGTGGACAAGCAGGGACAGAAGTTCGCGACCGAGATTCATCGGACGCACAAAGCGAAGTAGCGAGTTCGAGCGTTCGATACCGTTCGACGGGGGCGGGATGACCGCCCCTTTTTCTTTGCGTTTGTCTCGGCGGTTACAATGTTCCCGTGGGTTTTCTGCGCCTGCTCCTCGCCTTGCTCATTCTGGCTTTCGGGTACTGGCTGGTGACCAAGTCCGGCCTCTTGCACCGAGGGGAAGAAGCGGCGCCGGCCGAGGCTCCGATCGAGAGAGCGCGGGCGGCGGCGCGGGCGAGCGAGCAGCGGAACGCGCAGACCTCGGGAGCCCAACGCGAAGCGGATGCCCCGGCCAACCCCGGCACGGTCACCGAAAACATGACCCCGGATCAGGTTCGCGCCATGCTCGGCCAGCCGTCGGACGTTCGGACGGAGACGACCGATAGCGGGGCGCGACGCGAACGGTGGGTCTACGCCGCCGTCGGGAAGACCGTCGTCTTCGAAAACGGCGTGGTCGTCTCCGTCGAGTGAGAAGGACCATCGCGCGCTTTGCCGCCGCGATGAACACCCTCTTCTGGATCCTCGCCGCTCTGGCGGTCCCGGCTGCTCCTTCAGCGCCGGGTCCGACTGCTGAGGCGAACGTTCGTTTCACCTCGGGTCACTCGGCTCGCATGCCGATCGAAATCGCGGGAAGCGGCCTCGTCTTCGTGCGCGCGCGCGTTCGCGATGTGGACACCTGGCTTCTCGTCAGCAGCGCTTCCCCGTCGATGCTGAGCTCGCGGGTCGCGGCTCAGGCCTCTCTGTCAGGAGAGCCGGGAACTCTCGCTTCGCTTCCGATCGAGACGCTCCACGACGTGACCGTGGATCTGCCCGGCGTCTCCCTGACTCAGCCGGTCGTCTCGAGCCTGAATCTCGATCCGATGCAGACCTCGCTGGGCCATCCGATGGGAGGGATCCTCGGCATTCCGTTCTTCGAGAGCTTCGTGATCATCCTCGACTACGACCGCGGACAGCTCGAGCTTCGCGACCCGAAGACGTTCGCGACGTCGAGGACGGCGGGGACGGCGATCCCCATCACGCGAGAAGCCGGCCTTCCTTATGCTCACGCCCGTTTGAAGCTCGTGGACCGCGACCGTTTCGATGGAAGCTTCCTCGTCGACTCGGGCGCCGACAACGCCGTCATCCTGTTCTCCCCCTTCGTCTCCTCCCACCGCCTCCTCGATCCCGGAGCGAAGCCGCAGGAGGGCGAGGCCGGAACCGTCGGCGCGGCGCTGCGCGCGGAAACGCTCGATCTCGAGCATTTCACTCTGCGCCACCCGGTCGTCAATCTCTCCCGCTCGACCAGGGGACTGACCGCGGACCCGGCGCATTCGGGACTGATCGGCGGAGAAGTGCTCTCCCGTTTTCGCGTGACCTGGGATTACGCCCGGGACCGGCTGATCCTCGAGCCCAATCGCCGGTACCGCGACCCGTTTCCCTACGACGCGAGCGGACTGTCCCTCTCTGCGCAAGGGCCGGATCTTTCGACGTTCGAGGTGCGGCGCGTCGCTCCCGGATCGCCCGCAGCCGAGGCGGGGTTCGCCTCCGGCGACGTCCTGCTCGCGGTCGACGGGAAGCCGGTCAAGCAGATCACGCTGCCCGGAATTCGAAAGCTGTTTCAGCGGGACGGCGGCGAATACGCGATCTCCATCTTGAGAGAGGGACAGGTCCGGAAAATCTCGTTGAAATGCCGGCGGCTGCTTTGAAGATTCTCTTCCTCGCGGCGGAAGCGGCGCCGCTCGTCAAAGTCGGAGGCCTGGCCGACGTCATCGGTTCGCTGCCGCAGGCGCTGCGGGACGAAGGCCACGACGTGCGCGTCGCGATCCCCGGCTATGGAGCGATCGACTGGGCGCGCTTGGCGCCGCAGCCGCGCGCCCGCTTTCCCGTTCCCACTGGCTCAGGCGACCAGATGGCGGAGATCTTCGAAACGCGGGTCGGAGACGTCCCTCACTGGCTGGTGACGGGTCCGCCGATTCCACAGACGCGAACGATCTACGGCGCGGGCATCGAGGAAGACGGGCCGAAATTCATCTTCTTCTCCCTGGCCGCGCTGTGGGCCTGCCAGAGCCTCGACTGGAAGCCGGACCTCGTCCACGCGCACGACTACCACGCAGGCGCGGCGGTCCTCTGGCTCGCGACCAGCGCCCGGTTCAATGACTACTTTCGATCCGTGGCGTCGGTCTTCACGATTCACAACCTTCCCTATGCCGGTCAGGGCGCGGGTCAGGCGATGGGCTTCTATCAGCTGTCGACACCCGGCGGGATCTTCGTGCTGCCCGAGGCCTATCGCGACTCGTTGCTCGGCGTCGCGCTTCTGACTGCCGACTGGCTTTCGACCGTCTCCCCGACCTACGCCCGCGAGATCCAGACGCCGGAAGGAGGCCGCGGGCTCGAGTCGGTCCTCCGCGCGCGCGCGGACCATCTCTCGGGCATTACCAACGGAATCGACGTCGATCTCTGGAATCCCGCCACCGACTCCGCGCTCGCGTCCCGCTACGACGCCGGGTCCATCGACACGCGGGAGAAGAACAAGGCGGCGCTCCAGCGGGAAGCCGGGCTCGCGGCAGTGCCTCGCTCGCCTCTGGCCGCGGTCGTGTCCCGGATCGACGCGCACCAAAAAGGCATGGACATCGCGGCCGCCGCCCTGCCCGGGTGGCTCGCGTCCGGGGGCCAGTTCCTCCTGCTCGGGACGGGCGATCCGACCCTCGAGCAGCAATTCGCGCGTCTGGAGCTCTCCTTCCCCGGCCGCGCGAGCGTGCGCTTGCGGTTCGACGCCGCCTACGCGCGGCGCATCTACGCTGGCGCTGACCTGCTTCTGGTGCCTTCTCGCTACGAGCCGTGCGGACTGACCCAGATGATCGGCATGCGCTATGGCGCCGTGCCGGTCGCCCGCCGCACGGGAGGGCTGGCCGACACGGTGGTCGACGCGGGCGATCCCGGAGGAACCGGTCTGATGTTCGATGAGCCCAGGCCCGAGGCCCTCGCGGACGCCCTCGCGCGCGCGGCTCGGGTGTACGCTGATGCGGGCGCATGGAGGGAGCTCGTGCGACGCGGCATGGCCAAGGATTTCTCCTGGAAGCGATCGGCCCGCGAATATGCGCGGCTCTACGAGCGCGCGATCCGCCAGAAACGGGCCTAGCCGCCCCGGTTCGAACCGCCCACCATCATGAGAACGCGCGCCGTGATCCTGGCGGGGGGCGAGGGATCGCGGCTGGGCGTCCTGACCGACAAGCGCGCCAAACCCGCCGTCCCCTTCGCGGGGAAGTACCGGATCATCGACTTCACTCTCTCCAACTGCGTCAATTCCGGCATCGCGGACGTCATGATCCTGACGCAGTACCGGCCTCACTCCTTGAACGAGCACATCGGAGCCGGGCGGCCGTGGGATCTGGACCGGGGGCTGGCCGGCGGAGTTCGGATCTATCAGCCCTATCGCGGGCGTTTCGTCACCGACTGGTACAAGGGCACGGCCGACGCCATCACCCAGAACCTTTCGTTCGTGGAGCGCGAGGATCCGGATCTCATCCTCGTTCTTTCCGGCGACCACATCTACAAGATGAACTACGAGGTTCTCGTCCGCTTTCATCTCGAGCGCCAGGCGGACGTGACGATCGCCAGCCTGAACGTCACGCGAGAGGAGGCGACGCGGATGGGGATCCTCGCGGTCGATGCCGAGGACCGCGTGACCGAGTTCGTCGAGAAACCGGCGGACCCTCCGGGGACCCTGGCGTCGATGGGAATCTACGTGTTTCCTCTCTCGGTTCTCGCCGAAGCCTTGATCGAAGACTCCAAGCGGCGCGATTCCTCGCACGACTTCGGCAAGGACATCATTCCGAGGATGGTCGCGAGCCGCCGGCGCGTCTTCGCCTATCCGTTCGCGGGGTATTGGGTCGACGTCGGCACCATCGAAGCCTACTGGCAGTCCCAGATGGATCTGCTCAAGGACCCGCCCGCCCTCGATCTGAACGACCGCTCCTGGATCATTCACACGCGTTCGGAGGAGCGACCTCCGGTCGTGACTCGCGCGGGCGCGATCATCAAGGACAGCATGATCACCGACGGGTGCGTGATTTCGCCGGGAGCCCGCGTCGAGCGAAGCGTCCTGTCGCCGGGCGTCTTCGTCGGCCCTCGCGGCGTCGTCCTGGACTCGGTGATTCTGACCGACTCGAGAGTCGAGGCCGGCGCTCGGGTCGAGCGCGCCGTGGTGGACAAGAGCGTGCGCATCGGCCGATCGGCGCGCATCGGGGCGTCTTCCCGCGGAACCTCGGCCGACATCACGACCGTCGGCAAGAACGCGATCATTCCCGACCGGGTCAAGGTTCCACCCGGAGCCGTGGTGGACGCGGACGCGCGGCCCGAATTCTTCAGCCGAAATTCGAGGGCGCGATCGGCCGCGTCGAAAAACTAGGTGTCATTTCTGAAGCCGTTGTTACGCGGAAATCTGCCCGGCTTCGGGCCGCTTCCCTGGGAGACACGCTCCGGCCGGGCCTCTTCAAGCATCTGAGGGCCGTCGCTGGTCGCTCGGTCGCAGAATTCTCC
>DATDNV010000327.1:0-4801 GCA_036518075.1 Thermoanaerobaculia bacterium | reverse complement strand
CCTCCCTCCGTCTCCCGTGGAGAGGGAGCGGGTGCCAGACGACGCACGACACGGCGGTTGCTCAAGGATCGATCTCCGCTAAGGGAGCAGGAATTCTAGCAGGTTGCTGAAAAACGGTGTGGGATGACGTTACGAGCGCGCGACTTCGGCTGCGGCGGTCGCAGTGCGACCGGCAGCCGAGACTTTTCCAGCCAGTTCGGCGGGAGCTCTGCCCGGGTTTAGAAAGTTTTGGCCGCCGTTCGCGGAGCGAACGCCTGCGGCCAGTGCCGGACACGACGCCCGCATCCATTTTTCAGCGCCCTGCTAAGCACCTCAGCGCGAAAGCAGGCCCGGCTCGGAGCCTTCACGAGGTTGTTTCCATTGCTCCGGGCCTTCGAGGTCCTGACGCCGGACATCTCGCGCGCGCACTCCGGCCGGAAATTTTCTAAACGAGAGCTGACCGGGCCCCGAGCTCGATTCGATTAGAAAAGTTAATTGGCCGGCGCAGCGGGCCGGTTCAAATGCCCCTCCGCGCGCGAGAGATCTCTGTCCGGAGTCACCCCTGCGGCCCTCTCCGCCTTAGGCCTGAGACTCTGTTGACCGGCGGCGGGACCGCCTCCCGAGGAGCCGTGAGTGAGGAGCATGGCCCAGAAAGGCTCCGGGCTCGAGAGAAATCGCACCTTGGCCCAACGGCCGCTGTCAGTTTCAGACCGTCAGAAGGGCAAGCTGCGGCTCCGCTCCAAAGCTCCGTTCGTACCGGGCGACAAACTGCTCGATCGTGTAGCGCGGGGGCTGTGGCCCTTCGGATTCGAGGGTGATGACCGCCGCCAGGCTCCCCATCCGGCCCGCCACGGGCCACGAGGCTCCGACGCGGATCCCGCGAATCAAACCGGCCCGGTACGCGTCGCCGACGCCGGTCGGGTCGGCCACGGCCTTTTCGAGCTTCGCCGGCGGGATCGGGTGGCGCGCCGGAGCGCCGCCGTTCGAAGAAACCACGATCGTGGAGCCGTCGGCTCCGTGCGTGACGATGGTGACCGGGACTCGCGATTCGAGGTCGGCCTTTTCGAGTCCCGTCTTCTGGCCGAGGATCTCCGACTCATAGTCGTTGACGATCAGGATCGCGGCTCCCGAAAGACCGCTTTCGAGGTCCTTGCCCGTCAGCCGCGCCACCTGCTGGCTCGGGTCATAGAGAAACGGAATCGAAGATTCCCGGCATTCCTGCGAGTAACGCATCATCGCTTCCGGATCGTTGGGCGAGATCACAACGAGGGAAATCGCGCTGGTGTCGAGCGACCGGATCGAGAGATTTCGCGCCCGGGCCATGGCGCCGGTGTAGAAGGACGCGACCTGGTTCTGGTCCCGATCAGTCGACACGAAGAAGGAGGCGGTGAAGACGTCGTCTTCGATTTTCATTCCGGAGACGTCGATGCCTTCCTCGGCGAGCGCATCGCGGTATCCGGCCGCGTCCGGCCCGGCAGTTGCAAAGAGCAGGGGTCGCTCCCCGAGCAGGGCGAGACCGTACGCGATGTTGCATGCGCATCCGCCGGGAACGCGCCGCAGCTCGTCGACGAGAAACGAGACCGAGAGCCGCGACATCTGGTCCGGGATCAGGTGCTCGAGAAACCGTCCCGGGAACTGCATCAGGTAGTCGAACGCCACGGAGCCGGTGACGACGATCTGCCCGGCCCGACCGACTTTCAGAGCCTCCGTCAGAGATACCTCCCGACGATCGGCTGAAGCCGTTTCTTCGCCTCTTCCGGAATCGCCTTCCGATCGGTGATCACCGAGTACCGCATCGCGCTGCGGCACCCGCATTTCCTCCTCGGGTCGACTCGGCCGGCGGCCGCCCGCATCGCCTTTCGGGCGGCGGCCGCGTTGTCCTTGAGTATCGCGAGGATGACGTCGACCGAAACCGCCGCCGTCTCCTCTCGCCAGCAGTCGTAGTCGGTGACGAGCGCCAGCGACGCGTAGCAGATCTCCGCCTCGCGCGCGAGCTTGGCCTCGGTCGCGTTGGTCATTCCGATGACATCGGCGCCCCACGACCGGTAGAGATTCGACTCTGCCCGCGTCGAGAATTGGGGCCCCTCCATGCACAGGTAGATGCCCGGCCGATGCACGGCGAGACCAGCCTCCCGCGCGCTCTGCTCGAGCGCATCCGACAGGGAAGGACAGACCGGGTCCGACAGCCCCGCGTGGGCGACGACGCCGCCGCCGAAGAACGTGTCGGCGCGATGACGCGTCCGATCGATGAACTGGTCCGGAATCACCGCGTGCCGCGGAGCGATCTCCTCCTTGAGGCTGCCGACCGCAGAGGCTGAGAGAAGCGCGTCGCAGCCCAGCATCTTGAACCCGCAGAGATTCGCGCGGTAGTTGATCTCGGAGGGTCCGAGACGATGCCCCCGGCCATGGCGGGAACCGAAGACCACCGGCGTCCCCGCCAGGCTTCCGACGAAATAGGAATCGGATGGCTTGCCGAACGGGGTCTCCAGCTTCTCTTCGCGCAGATCCTCGATGCCGGAGAGATCGTAGACGCCGCTTCCGCCGATCAGTCCGACTCGCCCCACGCTCATGACGAGGGGTCGTCCGATCCGGCCGCGGCTTGACGGTGCCGCTCGATGGCGCCGACAATCTCGCGCGCGAGAACGAGCGCATCGCGGCCGACTTCTCCGGGCACGAGCGGCGATGTGCGCTCGGCCACCGCGCGAGCGAAGTCGGTCAGCTCGCGCGCCAGCGGCTCCTCCCGGCGCACCGGCACCTGCACCGGAAGGATCTCCGGATGTCCCTTCTCCCGGGAGAGCCGAAAGGCCTGAAGAGACTGTGCCTTCATGTCGATCGAGACGTAGTGCGAGGGACCGAAGATCCGGCATTTCCGGACCTTCTCGGCGGAGACGCGCGAGGCGGTCAGGTTGGCGACGCATCCCCCCTCGAACGCAATTCTTGCGTTGGCGATGTCGATCGTGGGAGTCAGGACGGGCATCCCGACCGCGCGGATCTCGACCGGCGGGCGTCCGACGAGACCGCGGACGATCTGGAGATCGTGAATCATCAGGTCGAGCACCACGTCGACATCGAGACTGCGCCGTGTGAAGACACCCAGCCGATGCACCTCGACGAACTGCGCCGTCCCCACGAGTCCGAGCGCGGCCTCGACCGCCGGGTTGTGGCGCTCGATGTGTCCGACCGCGAGAATCCGGCCGCCGGACCGGGCCTTCTCGACGAGCCGCTCGGCTTCCGCGACCGTCGCCGTGATCGGCTTCTCGACGAGCACGTCGCGGCCGCGATCGAGCAGGTACTCGGTCGCCTCCGCATGGCTCGCGGTGGGCGTCGCGACGACGACCGCCTGCGCCGCCTCGACCACCGCGTCGAGGCTCGAGAACGCGGGGAGATCGAATTCGCGGGCGATCTCCTGGGCCCGCCCGTCGTGCTTGTCGTAGATGCCGACGCAGCAGATCCCGGGAAGCTCCTTCGCGACCCGCACGTGCTGGCTCCCGAAGTGGCCGACTCCCACGAAGGCGATTCGCACCGGCGGGTGCGTCGACCGGCCTGGCTGTGTCATCCGTTCGTCAGCCCGGGCCCGGCACGGCTCGCGAGGCCTCTCATCGATGGAATCCACGCTTGGCCGAGGTGACGAAGTCGATGAGGTAGCGGACGTCCGGATGTCCGGACAGCTCGCTTTCGAGCCGTTCGACCGCCTGCTTCGTATTCAGCTTCGAGCGAATCAGGATCCGATAGGCTTTGTCGAGAATTGCGACGCGTTCTTTGGAGAAGCCGTTCCGCTCGAGGCCGATCTTGTTCAGGCCGTAGGTCTTCGCGTCGTTCCCGTCGGTCTTGCAGAACGGCAGGATGTCCTGACGAATCGGCGTGAACGCCCCGACGAATGCGTACGAGCCGATGCGCGTGAACTGATGCCCTCCCACGAACGCGGAAAGCACGACTCCGTCGCCCACTTCGATGTGGCCTCCCAGCGACGCATTGTTGGAGAAGATACAGTGCGACCCGATGTGGCAGTCGTGCGCCACGTGCGTATAAGCGAGGAAGAAGTTCTCGTCGCCGATGACCGTCTCCCCGGTGGCGGCGGTGCCGCGGTGGATCGTGCAGAACTCTCGGAAAATGTTGCGCGCGCCGACGACGAGGCGAGACGGCTCGCCGCGATACTTGAGGTCCTGCGGTTCGAAACCGAGAACGGCATGCGGAAAGACGCGGTTTTCAGACCCGAGGACCGTCGGCCCCTGAATCGAGGCGTACGCTCCGACGCTCGTGCCCGGACCGAGGACGACCTCGTCGCCGATCATGGCGTAGGGGCCGATCGAAACCCCGTCGCCGAGTCGGGCCGAGGATGCGACGATCGCCGTGGGGTGAACGGCCGCCGTCAAGGACGATCCATCAGCGCGGAGAGCAGCTCGGCCTCGGCACAGAGACGCCCTTCCACCGTGGCCACCGCACGGCAGCGGGTGATTCGCATCTTCGTCCCGAGGATCTCCGCTTCGAGCCGAAGCTGGTCTCCGGGAAAGACGGGCCGCCGGAACTTGCACTTGTCGACTCCCGTCAGATACATGACCTTCTTTTCCGGCTCCGGAACGATCCCGAGAAGCCCGATCCCCGCGACCTGCGCCATCGCTTCGAGGACGAGCACGCCCGGCATCACCGGGTTTCCGGGAAAGTGGCCCTGAAAGAACTCCTCGTTGAAGGTCACGTTCTTGATGCCGACCACTCGCTTTCCCTTTTCGACCTCCAGAATGCGATCGACCAGGAGAAACGGATATCGGTGAGGAAGCGTATTCAGAATCTCGCGGATGCCCAGCTCCACGGTCAGTCTCCTTTC
>DATDNV010000326.1:0-3350 GCA_036518075.1 Thermoanaerobaculia bacterium | reverse complement strand
TGCCGAGGAGCGCAGCATTCTTGTCATTCCGAGGAGCGCAGCATTCTTGTCATTCCGAGGAGCGCAGCATTCTTGTCATTCCGAGGAGCGCAGCGACGAGGAATCTTCCCCCGCCGTTTGTCCACGGGGCTAGATCCCTCGCTTCGCCCGGGATGACAGGAAGGAGGCTGTCATTCCGAGGAGTCCCTCCCCTCTTGTCATTCCGAGGAGCGCAGGAGCGCAGCGACGAGGAATCTAGTCTCGCCGTTTGTCCACGGGGCTAGATCCCTCGCTTCGCTCGGGATGACAGGAAGGAGGCTGCCATTCCGAGGAGTCCCTCCCCTCTTGTCATTCCGAGGAGCGCACGATTCCTGTCATTCCGAGGAGCGCTCGACGAGGAATCTGTTCGCGGCGGCTCAGCCCATTGCGGCAGAGCGGATTTCATTCGCCAGGAGGCCGACGTTGTCCACCAGCCCGTGATCTCCGCCGGGGACCGAAACGAATCGCGAGCCCGGGACCAGGCGCCCGCTGATTTCCCATCGCTTCCAAACCCCCTCGACGAGATCGACTGGGACGCTGTCGTCCCTGGTTCCCATGACGACGGTAACGGCAACCTCCGGGGGATAAAGATCGACATCGACCCCGGCCATCTCCTCGAAGAATCCTCGGTGAATCAGCAGCTCTCGGTTCTCCCCGAAGTGAAAGAACCGCACGGGGTCTCCCGGCGGCAGCTTCTCCGTCCAGCGCGTCCCGAAACCAAGAGCGGGCGCGATCAGAACCAGCGGCACGGCGTGGCCGATGTGGACCGCCTGGAGCGCGACGAGAGCGCCGAGGGAGCTCCCGACCACCACCGCCGGCGAGTGCTTCGTGAGCGCCGCCGCTGCCGTCTCGCTCATCGCTTCGAAGCTCAGCCTTTCGAACGACGGAACGTTCAGGTCCGGCGCCACGACCTCGAAGCCTTCGGGTTCGAGGGTCTCCTTGAGCGCGGCCACCTTGCGTCCGTTCGGCGAGGACGCAAATCCGTGCAGGTACAGAATCGGCTTCACTCGGTCCCTCATCGGGCTACGCAGCAACGCTCGTGCCCGAGCTCGATTGGCCGCGATTGCTGAATCAGGGTACACGAAGCGATCCGGACGCGACCACTGGAGCGCTCTGGCCGCGGCGGTTCAACCACTCTGCGGCGGCGATTGCGCTAAGGTAACGGCGATGGTCAACTCCGACAGCGACGTTACCGAGGTCCTATCGGCGGTCCAGCCGGCCCGGACCCGCGAATCGGATGAAACGGACGCCGCCTTCGCGCCGACCAGCCCGACCGGCGAGCGCGACTTCTTCGCCGAGCGGCTGGCGCTTTTCTCTCAGATCGCGACTCTCGCGTCGGGGGGCTTCCTCCTGATGGGAGAAGTAGTCCGGTTCGTCGCAAAGCGCAGGGGTGCGTCCGCGTCCATGATCGGGAGCTTCCCGTTCCTCCACCTCGGGGCGACCGCGATTTTCCTGGTCATGTGGATGCTCGCGCGCCGCCGGACCCTGACGGACCGCGGCCTTCGCGCGCTCGATGCTGCAGGAACGATCGCGGCAGCGCTTTGTTACGAGCTCCTGACTCTTTCCATGCTGCTCTCCTGGAGACCGGACCAACTCGTCCTTCTGATCCTGAACGCGGTGCTGCTCGGCCGGGCAGCACTCGTTCCGAGCGAGCCAAGGCGAACCGCATGGATATCGATCGCGTCGGTCGCGACCATCCCGGTGGTCACGTATTTCCTCTTCCGAGGCGGACAGGCCCGGGACCTTCTCGTCGGTGCGCTCGTGACGCAGGCGATCCTCTGGTCGACGTTCACAGTTGTGCTCGCGGTCGTCACATCGAGCGTGACGTTCCATTTGCGCCGCTCGGTGGCGCGGGCCCGCCGGCTCGGGCAGTACCGGCTTCTCGAGAAGATCGGGGAAGGCGGCATGGGCGTCGTCTATCGCGGCGAGCACGAGATGCTGAAACGGCCCACCGCGATCAAGGTCCTTCCTCCGCAGAGCGCCGGCGAAGTGACTCTCCGGCGCTTCGAGCGCGAGGCGCAGCAGACGGCACGGCTGACGAACCCGCACACGGTTTCCGTTTACGACTACGGCAGGACGCCGGAGGGAGCGTTCTATTACGTCATGGAGTTTCTCGACGGCGTGGACCTCGAGCGGCTCGTCGCGGACGAGGGTCCGCTACCCCCCGGCCGGGTGGTGAACATACTCCGGCAGGTCTGCGAGGCGCTGGCCGAGGCGCACGGCGTGGGTCTCATCCACCGCGATATCAAACCCGCAAACATCCTGCTCTCCGAATGGGGCGGCGTTCCCGACTACGCCAAGGTCGTCGACTTCGGGTTGGTCAAGGAGGTCAACGAAGCGGAAGAGGCGCGCCTGACGCGTGAGGACGTCTTTGCCGGAACGCTCAACTACCTCGCGCCCGAGACGATTCAGGGAGAGAAAGCTCCCGATCCTCGCAGCGATCTTTACGCGCTGGGCGGCGTGGCCTACTTCCTCCTGACCGGAAGCCCGGTCTTCGAGGGACGCCCCGTCCAGGTGATTCAAAACCACCTCAACCAGAAGCCGGAGCCGCCTTCGGAGCGCCTGGGAAGGCATCTGCCGGCCAAGCTCGAAATGCTCGTGCTCGAGTGCCTCGAGAAGGACCCCGATCGCCGGCCTGAGAGCGCCCGGGCGCTCATGGACCGTCTCGCCGCCTGCGACGACGTCCAGCCCTGGGCCGCCGAAGACGCGCGCCGGTGGTGGAGCAAGAGGAAGACGGCATAGCCGTCAATCGAAGACCCGCCCGCGATTTATGTCAGATCTAGTATAGAAAGCGCCGCGAAGAGAGATCCACTTGTCCCCAACGAGTCGCAGTCCAGCTTTAGAAAAGGAACGGAAGAGAGGAGAAGCGGGGTCGATTGGGCGGCTGGGACGGTGAATTCGCGGGCGGTGGAGGGCCGGGACGCGGCTTGGGAACGTAGAGGACGATGCGGACGATGGCGGCGAGGATCGCGCCGAGCCTGGCCATACGGCCTCAGCTATTTCTGGTTCGCAGCCTGGAGGTGCTCGCGAAGCTCGCGAAGCGCGTTCGGGTCGGTCTTGCGCTGGCGGACCGATTCCTTAAGCAGCGAGACGGCGGCATAGCCTTCGGGGACCATCTTCTGCTCTTCGATCGTGGGCAGAGCGGCGAGAATCTCCCATTCCGCTTCTCGTGGACGTCCGAGTTGCAGCAGTGTCTCGGAAATAAAAAGTCTCGTGTAGGCCACGCGGGTCTCTACTCCCAGTTCTTGATAGTCAGCAAGAGCCGCTCTGAAGCCATCCAAGGCTAAGGAAGCCTTCTCTTGATTGCGCCACGCATCGGCAACAAAAGCCTT
>DATDNV010000325.1:0-3430 GCA_036518075.1 Thermoanaerobaculia bacterium | reverse complement strand
AGAAGAAGAAGACCTCCTCCCGCCGCGACGGCGCCGGCAGGGATCGAGATCGCGATCTCTCCTTCGCGGGTCTCTCGACCCCGGAAAATGCGGACGACGAGGTCGCCGAGCACGAGAGTGCATCCGGCGAGACCGAGGGCGATTGCCATGGCGGCGCCGTTTCCCGTTCGGAGCGCGAGAGTGATCGCCGCGGTTGCCAGGGCGATCGCCGTCGCTTTGGGCGATCGCCAGAGTCCGATGAAGAGAAGAAGCAGGAGAGCCGCAATCCCTCCAATGACCGCCACGATCGCTCCGGCGGGATGCGCTTCGCGGAACCGGGCGATATAGGCGCCGATGACCCGCGTTCCGCGGACGAGGACCAGGAGGGCAACGAGAATGGTGATTCCCGAGAAGAGGGCGGCGCGGCGGCCATTGCCGGAGTTCTGCTCTGACATGACGATCGTCGCGGCAGTCTACGAAGGGGGCTGAGAGAAGCAAAGAGGCAAAGAGCGAGGTGCCCGGCGAGAGGGTGCTACCCTGAAACATCGTGCCCACCCGACGGACTGCGTCGAACGCGACGCGGCGGACGCCGCTTCGAGAGGTCGGAGCCGCGTTCTGGCTTCTCCTGGCCCTCGGATGCGGCCGGCGCGAAGGAGTGATGAGTCCGCCAGCGGATCCGCCGCCGCCCCCGGGCGCCACTCCGGTCACGACACCGGCTGCGAGCGCGACCGCTCAGCTGACGGCCGAGCCCACGCCGCACACCAACGAGCAGACGTTCCGGGTCCCCACGCCGACTCAGGTGGTCCTGGAGGTCCCGACGCGAGTCGAAAGACGCGCCGAAACGCTTCGTGAACAGATGGAGCGATGCCTCGATTTCACCGTCAGCAAGGACACGGTCGCGACGGTGACCAACGGGCAGATGGTCAGGGTGTCGGCGAGAAATCGGTGCGACCGCGAGTTTTCGCCGACAGACGTCTGGTTCGAGGTAAAAGCGCATTCGACTGCCGGCTATGGAATCGCCGGCCGCCAGACCGGACAGTTTCAGACGACGATCGAGTCGCAGGGGCGAGCGGAAACGATTCTCGTCGTTCCCTGCAACCCGGAGCGCGCGTATCGGTTCGAAGCGTCGGTCTGGTCCGGAGCCGGCGGAGAGAAAAGCGCGGGGGAGTGAGCAGAAGAAGTTCCTGACCATCCTGCTGGCGCCATGACGGCAGCGGCCGGACTCTCCCGGCCTGGCGGGCGTGCCCGGCCCGGATGTTGCTTTCGGCCCTCTCTGGATGCTCCATGTGGCGTAAATCGAACCGGCCGCGCAGGCCTCGTCACTATCGGATTCCGGTCGAGACCTATCTCATTCTTCTCGGTCTCGCCTTCGCGTTCTCCGTCGCGATCTCGTTGTTGGACCAACCGAAGGAAGTCTCTTACCTTCCCAAGCACACGTTCTCGGTTCGCGATCCGGCCTTCATGCCCTCGGCTCATGCGCTCGCGAACCCTTCGCCCCTGAAAGGAAATCGAGTCGAGCTTCTCGAGAATGGAGACCAGATCTTCCCGGCGATGCTCGCGGCGATCGACGGAGCCAGGGAGACGGTGAACCTCGAGACCTACATCTTCTGGTCCGGCACGATCGCATCCCGTTTTCGCGAGTCGCTGGCGGCTGCCGCCCGCCGCGGAGTGGAAGTTCGCGTCGTGCTCGACGCGGTCGGAACGGGGAGGAAGCTCGCCGAGGGCGACCTGCGCGCCATGCGCGAAGCGGGCTGCGTCGTCGAGTTCTTCCATAAGGTCCGCCCGTGGATGCTCGATGCTCTCAACCACCGCACTCATCGGAGGCTGCTGGTCGTCGACGGGAGAGTCGGATTCACCGGCAGCTCGGGAGTCGCCGACGCCTGGCTTGGCAACGCGGATTCCCCCGAGCACTGGCGCGATACGCAGGTTCGCGTGGAAGGTCCAGTCGTCGCCGAGTTGCAAGCGGCTTTCCAGGAGACATGGGGCGAGGTGCGCGGCGAGGCCCTCGCCGGCGACCGCTTCTATCCTCGGCTCGAGCCCGCAGGACCGGCCCAGGCTCAGGTTCTCTCGTCCAGCGGCCGGGCCTCCAGCTCCGCGACGAAGCTTCTGTATGCGGTCTCCATCGCGGCGGCGAGCGAGAGGATCCTGCTCGCCAACTCCTACTTCGTCCCCGACCAGGAAGCGGTCGAGCTCTTTTCCGACGCGGCGAAGCGCGGCGTGGATATCCGCATCCTCGTGCCTGGAAAGTTCAACGACGTTCCGATGACCAAGGCCGCCGGAAAATCGGGCTTCGGCGGACTGTTGAACGCGGGAATCAAAATCTACGAATACCAGCCGACGATGATGCACACCAAGACGATGGTCGTCGACGGACTCTTCGCGACGATCGGCTCGACCAACTTCGACAACCGATCGTTTCGGTTGAATGAAGAGCTGAACCTGACCGTCTACGACGGCGACTTCGCGAGCAAGCTCGAGCGGAGTTTCTGGGAAGACTTGAAGAAGTCGAGGCCCTATACTTTGAGGGATTGGGAGCGGCGTCCTCTCAAGGAGCGGCTGGCCGAGTGGGCGCTCATTCCTCTGCGATCTCAGCTTTAGGACATCGTTGTCGGTGACAGTGGGCGGTAGCCTCGAGGAGGACTCGACGCGTGAATCTGAAGATCAGCGACGCTCTCGGAAAGGAAATGAAGGCTCTCGGAATCTCCGTCGCCGGCGACGACGGTTCGGATCTCAAGTTCAAGTGCAAGTTGTGCGGGGAGGGATGGAGTGTCAAGTGGGAGTGGGATGACGAGGCCCTGAGGGGCTGGTGGCGTTGCCCCGGCGGCTGCAACGCCGACATCACCCGAGCGTCCAAGGCGGATTTCAGAGAGCTTTGGCGTGAGGTGGAGAGGGGCAGAAAGTAAGGACCGGCACCGAAGTTCGGCAGAATGGGGTCCGGCCGAGAGGAAGCGAAGAAATGCCTGCGAAGAAAAGAAAGAGCGCGACTTCAAAACTGAAGAATCTGCGTCCGAAGAGCGTTGGCGGTAAACGCGCGAAAATCGTCAGAGGCGGAAATCGGCGAGCCGACCCCGATTGCAAGACCCCGACGCCGGCGGGTCCCGTGTCGGTTCCCTACCCGAATATTTAGGCCCGACATCCGGGTGTCGCTGCTCTCCTCGTTGAGAAACCGAGCAGTGGCGATGCGACATCAACCCCGGAGGTTATTCGCTATTGATTTCACCGTCTCGTGTTTCATGTTCAAGACGTTGGATCCCCCTCGGACATCCGCTGTCTTCCGGCCAGATACCCTTTTTGCCGGGAGGGTCTTGACGCTCTTCTTCGCCTTGGACTTCTTCTTCATACCCGCCCTCCTCCTGAATAAGAGCTGAGAAATTCTAGCTCCTGGCCCTGAGGCCTCGGGTTCATGCTCTCGTTTAGAAAGTTTGCAGCGCTCGGTCGCGATGCGACCGCC
>DATDNV010000324.1:0-3334 GCA_036518075.1 Thermoanaerobaculia bacterium | reverse complement strand
GGTACTGCGAAGCAAACGGCTCGGGCGGACGATAGGGAGCATGACAGTCATAGATGTGCACCCAGAGAAAACGCGGACGCCCCGCATTCTGCGCGTACCACTTCAAGGCGGCCGAAACGACTTCGGAAGCCGGGCGCTCGGGCATCTCGAAGTCGAGAGGAGTCTTTCCCTTGGGGTATCGGTCATCGTAGGCGTCGAATCCGCGGGCAAGACCGAACCGCGAGTCGAGCGGAAAGGCGCCGACGAATGCGCCCGTCGCATAACCGTGCTCGTGCAGCCAGGTCGCCAGTGTCGGCGTGTCCGGTGATACGCGAAAGCCGGTGTTGTCGCGGACTCCATGCTGGTAGGGGTAGAGGCCGGTCAGGATGTTGACGTGGGAGGGAAGTGTCACGACGTTGTGCGCGTGCGCACGAGTGAAGACCAGTCCCTGAGCCGCGAGGCGGTCGAGCGTGGGAGTCGAAACCTTCATATTGCCGGAGAACCCCAGCGCGTCGGCCCGGAGTGTGTCGATCGTGATCAGCAGAACGTCCGGACGCGGCGGGAAGCGCACCGTATCGACTGACGACGGCGGGGGCGCCGTTCCGCCGCGGCGGCAGGCTGCCGCCAGAAGGAGCGCCGGGAGAACGGAACAGATCCCGCGTTTTCTCATCCGCAAATAAAAAAGCCGCCGGGAAGGAAATCTTCCCGGCGGCAGGGAAAGTAACGCGGTTTAGAACGAGATGCGAGCGCCGAATCTCCAGATCCGGGGGCTCTGAATCTCCTTGATGTTGTTCGTGTTGCCGCGGTTCAGGCGGTTGAAGCGCTGCAGGACCGTGCCCTGGTTGGTGATGTTGAAGCAGTCGGCCGAAACCGTCACGTTGGAGGTTGCCGTGATCGGAATCACCTTCTCCAGCCTCATGTCGACTTCGTAGACGTCCTTGTATCGCTGGTCATCCATGTTCGAGACCGCGACGTCGCGAACGTAGCCGTCGTCGCCGACCGCGCGCACGAACCAGTTGATCGGGTAGCCCTGGCGTCCGTAGACGCTGCCGGCGATGTTGAAGTTCATCGGCAGCTGATAGAGACCGTTGACGTAGAACTGCCACTTCGAGTTTAAGAACACGCTGTCCTTGGCGCCGCTGCCCGTCGAACGAGTCGCGACGAAGGAACCATCCGAGCAGGTCTGACCGGTGTAGCCGGTCTGCGGGTCGCCGGTATCCAGGGACTGACCCGGAATACGGTTGGTCGGGTCGACGCATCCACCCGGACCGACGTTTTGTTTGTCGTTGTTCCAGGTGAAGCTGCCCCGCATCATCCACTTGTTGGAAAGCCGCTTGGTGAGAACGAGATCGATGCCGTTGTAAGTGTGGCTGTAGTCGCTCCGGTTGGTCCAGACATAGCCCGGGGGAACCGCGACGCCCGAATTGAGCTCATAGACCGGAGCCGAGTAGGGCGTCCCGTCCGGAAGCGTTCCGGACACCGTTCGATATTGGAAGTAATCGGCGGAGGTCACACCGGTCGGGGAACGGAAGAGTTGATCCTTGAACTTGCGGTAGGTGTAGACGACGCCAACCGCGAAGGCCGGGAAGAGCTCGTGATCGATGCCGGCGATGAATTCGTCGGTCCTCGGAGCGTGGAAGCCCGGAGCGAAGCTCTGAGGCGAAACCACCGCACCCGGATTGGCCGGATCGAAGCCGCGGGAGGCCAGGAGGTTACTCGTGTCCACCTCGCCCGGTTCGACCAGGTTGTTTCCATTCGCGTCGTTCCAGCCGTAGTAGGCGTAGGAAACGACGTTGGTGGGGTTGGTCTGCCCGGTGGTGTTGGTGCCGAGAGCTTCGGCATACCGCGCGTAGCTCGCCTTGAAGACCGTGTTGCGGTTGGAGCCCAACGCGTAGGTGATACCGAAACGGGGCTGCCAGTCATTCCAGGTGAAAGGCTTGTCCTGACCGGGGTAATCGATCGACGGAAGGATCTGAGGGAACGTCGGGTTGCCCTGGATCGACGACGGATTGTTGTTCCCGTACTGCTTATCCCAGCGCACGCCCAGGTTGACCGTCAGGCGATCGAATGTGACTGCGTCCTGCAGGTACGCGCTGTAGTAGTAGTTGCTGATGTGCAGGCTCGACTGACGCGTGATCGCCGCGCACGGCACCGCACAGTCGAAAAGGTCGCCGTAAGTCTGCTGAGCCAGTCCGCCCGAGCCGTCGCCCGGCCACGCGGTCGTCGAGAACGACTGAGCCTTGAGGTATCCGAACCCGGCCTTCAGCTCGTTGCCCACGTTGCCGGCATTGAAGAAGTAAGAGACATCGCCCTTGACCTGACGCGTCGGGCGCGGGAACTGGCCGTACTCATACGTGTTGGCCCACACGCCATCCGCGTCGATGAAACTCTGCTTCGCGATACCGCCCTCCGGAAACAGCGTGAAGTTTCCGTTGGCGCCGTTGTACTGAGCGGTCAAGAAGAGATTGGACCCGATGATCTGGGAGTCTTCGAACTTCCACGTGTTTTGCGGAGTCGTTTGATCCCAGGAGGTCGGCTGCGGACGGGTCGGACCCGCGCTGCGGCCGAACTTCAACTTGTCGCTTCTCAGATACCAGACGTCAAACGCGTTGGACGGCACGATCTGCCAGTTCAACTTCGCGTTGAAGTCTTCCAGCGTCGTCCGGTCCAGAAGCCCGTTGGCCGTCACCAGGTTGATCTGGTCGCGTCCATAGGAGCCCCACAGCCAGAGGACGTCCTTGACCACCGGTCCGCCGACCTCGGCGCCCGCGTCGGTGATCGAGTTGATGTGGTTGCCCGCCGCGATGCCCGAGGTGGAAGCGTCCGAAGGAGTGTTGTCCGACTGGAAGTGGTGATCGGTCTCATAGAGGCGCGCGCTGCCGTGGATCTCGTTGGTTCCGCGCTTGGTCACCATGTTCAAGTGCGTCCCCGAGCCCGCGATCGACGCGTCGCTTCCGCCCGTGATCACCTGCATCTCCTGGAACGAGTCGAAGTCGTAGTAACCCGCCGAAGCGCCCAACGCGGACATGTCGGTCAGGTTGACTCCGTCCACCGTGAACGTACCGGCGTTGGAACCGTGGCTGCCGAAGTTGGACTGCTGCCCCGACTCGGAACCCGCCACGTTGACCCGGTCGATCTGCACGCCCGGCGAGGACTGCAGCACGACCCACGGGTCGCGAGCCGTCGGAATCGTCGCCAGCTCCTGTTGCGAAATCTGCGCTCCGGTCGTTACACGCTTGGTCTCCAGTATCGGCGCCTCGCCGGTGACCGTCACCGTCGCCGCCACCGCAGACAGCTTCATCGGGATCGACAGCTCGGTGTTCTTGCCGACCTGCACCACCACGTTCTCGCGGTT
>DATDNV010000323.1:0-22010 GCA_036518075.1 Thermoanaerobaculia bacterium | reverse complement strand
CGATCGTCCTGCCGCCGGATCCAATGGCAGTCGTAGCAGCGGGTGGGCGTGCCCTTCAGCACGCCCTTGATGTGGCACGAGGCGCAGGGAACCTCCAGATGCTTGCCCTCGAGCGGAAAGAGACTGGCCTTGTGGAAAGCGCGGGAGGCGCTCTTCCAGCGTTGATTGACGGAGTGGCACGACTCGCAGTTCGATCCCAGGGTTCCCCGATGCAGGTCCTGATGACAGGAGGTGCAGGTCGCTGTCAGCCCCGTGAAGACGACGGCGATGCCGCGGCCCGAGGGGAAAACCCGTTCACTCTTCTGATGGCAGGACTCGCAGGTGAGAGAGGAATGGAAGCCTTCGAAAAAGGCGTGTGGGGTCTTGTGCTGGAAGCGATTCACCACGAAGGTCGAGGTCGTGTGGCATGTCTCGCAGCGCGCGCTGAGCTGCCCCAGGTGCACGTCCTCGTGGCAGGTGCGGCACTCCGTCGCGACCCCTTTGTAGCGAACGGCCGCTCCCGTTCCGGACGGAAACGCTCCCGTCTCGGTCTTGTGGCATTTCGCGCAGGCGACGGATTCGTGTTTGCCGGTGAGCTTGAACGCGCTCTGCTCGTGGGAGAAAAGCGTCGGCGTGAATTTGGGAGCGTCGGCGGCATGACAGGTCTGGCAGGCGGTTCCCAGCTGGCCCAGGTGCGGATCGGCGTGGCAAGAGAGACAGTCCCTCTTCGCTCCGCGAAAGTCGACGACTCTCTGAGCGGCTGCTGGAGCGGCACGGCTTGACGGGGAAGCGGCGTTCTTGTGGCACGCCGCGCACGGCGCCTGCGCGTGCGTCCCGACGAGCGCGAACCCGGTCTTCGCGGCGTGATCGAACGGCGCGTCTCGGAAACCCGTCTCTTTATGGCACGCCGCGCAGTCCTGCTTGAACACGCCCTTGTGCGGATCGGCATGGCAGGTCGCGCACGTGTCCGCCTTGACGCGCACGATCCCCGGTGGCTTGACGTGGCAGGACGCGCAGGCAACCTGCGCGTGCTTGCCCAAAAGCGGAAAGGACGTTCGCGAGTGGTCGACCTTGGTCGTCTTCCAGCTCTGCGTCGTATGGCAGGACGCGCAGGACTCGCCGAGGCTCTTCGCGTGCGGGCTCTTGTGGCACGAGTCGCAGGTCTGGAACTTCAGTCCGGCGAATACCTTCTGGACGTGGCACTTCTCGCAGGCGACGGAAACGTGCGCGCCGGTCAACGCAAACTTCGCTCGCGAGTGATCGAAGGTCATCCTTGCCTGCGCAAACGGAACCGCCGTCGAGTGACAGGACAGGCAATCGCCGCCGAGCTTTCCTTTGTGGACGTCGGCGTGGCAGGAGACGCAGGAGGGATTCAATGTCAGGAACGACCGGGTCTTGTGACAAGACGCGCAGTTGGACGCGATTTTCGCGTGCATCCCGTCGAGAGCAAACCCGGTGACCTTCTGATGATCGAACTTGGACGTGTCGAAGGGACGAAGCGGCGCATCCAACCCCGCATGCTCGGTGTGGCAGGTCGCGCAGGTGTCGGTGACATTCCGGTGGACGCCGGTCTTCGCGGCGATCCGGCGCGCGACCGGCTCGTGGCAGGAGAGACAACGCGAGGCGGAGACCTGCTTGCCCCTCTCGTGGCACTTCTCGCAGTTCTTGAGCCCCTCCAGAGACGCATGGGCGCGCGCAAGCGGCCCCGGAGAGACGAGCTCTCCCAGCTGCGCGGCGGCGTGCCCGGCCACCGCGGCCAAAAGCAAGATCCAAAAGGCCGTCTTGAATCTCACTGGCCTAGACCCGCAAAACCTGACGGCAGATAGCCGAAGTAGAGTGCGACGCCGATGTGGATGACAAGAATCAAAAGCATCAGATACACAAGCGGCTTATGAAAAACGTGCCACAGAGCGAAGAGCTCCTTGCGCCGGTTCAGGTGAGCGATGCGGCGCAACAGCAGCCCCCTCTCCCTGATCAAGTCGAGCGCGGAGTGGAGAAGCTCGGGATCCATTCCCGAGGCGCGGATCTCGCGGCGTACCCGAGCCGCCTGGCGGCGCACGCGCCAGCGGCCCTGCCAGCGCCTCCAGGCGGAGACCTGGCCGGAGGCCAGCGCGAGCGTGTTCCGCTCGAGAGCTTCGATGCGAGAGAGCAGCGGCGGCGGAAGAGCCGTCTCGAGAAGCTCGTCCCTTAGCTCCGCGGCCCGCTGCTCGAGATCGGTGCGGTCGAGCTCCTTGCCGCGGAGCGTCTTCGGAATTCGGACGAAGAGATAGCGGCCGACGAATCCGGACAGGACGACCAGAACCATCGACCAGTAGGCGACCGAGACGATGCCGTTGAACTTCAGGGTCGTGTGAAGCGTGACCAGGATCGGCCCGAAGATTCCGCAGAAGATGTGGAACTCGAGCCAGCCTTTCATCGTGCCGACGCGAGAGAGACGCTTGATCTTCTTTCGCATCACATAGAGAAGCGTCAGAAGCACGAACGCGGTGCCGACGATCCCGAGCCCGTGCCCGACGAGCCCCGACGAGCGCAGCAGACGATGTTCCCGGGCATAGCCGCGGACTTCGAGCGGCGTCGAGTAGTAGGCGTATCCCCCAAGCTTGAAGAGCACGATGGCGGCGACGCCGGCCCCGGCGGCAACCGCGACCACCAGAACGTTCGTCAGCGCGCGCGCCGGAAGCCATGCCTCCGACGAAGCCCGCGGGCGGGCGCGCCCGGAAGAGAGGCTCTCAGGCGTCAAGGACACAATCTCCTCGGGCCGAGGTGACGCATGGCAGGATGTATCCGGCGGCGCGATCGTTCTCATCGAGGACGGTCGAATCGCCTTCGATCTGGCCTTTGAGGAGACGGGTCCGACAGGTTCCGCAAGCGCCCGACCGGCAGAGTGACGGGATTTCCACTGCGACGGATTCGGCGGCTTCGAGGAGCGATTGTCCCGGGATGATCGCAACGGTTTGCCCGCTGCGCGCGAGCGTCAAACGCCCGGCCTCTGGTCCGGCGGATCCGGATCGACTCGAACGCGGATGCGAGGGCGGCTCCTCGCCGGACGAGCCGACGGCGACCGTCGCGCGGGCCATTTCCATCGCCGCCGCGGTCGTCGCGGCCGCCGCGCTGGCGGGTTCAAACGCCTCGGACCGGATCTGCGGAGCGGCGACTCCCAACGCGCGGAGGAGACTCTTGACGGCGTCGATCATGGGCCCCGGCCCGCAAATCATGTAGATCGGGTTGCGAGGATCGGGCACGAAGCCCGAGATGAGGTTGGCGTCGATGCGTCCGGAGAGATAGAGAGAGTTGGAGGTGCCGCGACTCAGGGCGATCGCCACACGCAGGTTCGGATGGCGCCGCGAGAGAACCAGAAGCTCGTCCCGATAGGCGATGTCCCGCTCGGTGCGGACGGAATACAGCAGCGTCACCGGGCGGCTCGGATCCGCGACGACGGCGTGGCGGAGCATTCCCATCAGCGGAGTAATCCCGACGCCGCCGGCGATGAACACGATCGGGCGCTCGTCCTGGTCGGGGTAGACGAAATTCCCGCGAGGCCCTTGAACAGAGAGCATCGATCCAGGCTGGACCGTCGCGTGCAGCGTTCCAGAAACGAGGCCCTGTCTCTTGACGGAGATCTCGATGAACCCGGCGGACTCGGGAGCCGAGCAGATCGAATAGCAGCGCACCAGATGCTTTCCTTCGACCTGAACGCGAACCATCAAGAACTGGCCCGCAGAAAACACGAGCTCTTTCGGTCGCGCGAGACGAAACGTCTTGATCTCCGGGGTTTCCTGGAGAACCGCGAGCACGGACACGGGGAAGAAGCTCTTCTTGCCGGGCGCGGTCGGAGGCGTAGCAGCAACAATCGGATCGGCGGCAGGTCGGAGCGGCGGCTCCGGACGGGAAGCGACTTTCGCTGGCAGATGCGGCGAAGCGAGCTTCTCGCAAACGAGAAACCAGACGACATGAGCGGCGAAGACTCCTGCGAGCCAGTTGGGTTCGGGCAAAACCCAGGGAGCCGCGCAGAAGAGCAGGGACGGAAGAAGGATGAGCTTCGGAAACCCGGTAGGACAGGTGCGATGCTTGCGCAAGACGGCGAGCGCGACGTGCAGCGTCGTCATGAACGCGAGGATGGAAGCCGGGGCCTCCGCGTGCATCGTTCTCAAGAAGGGAGCCTCTGGGCCGCGGCGAGCGCCCGACGGGATCGGTCGATTCGATTCGCAGGGGCTGGGAAGGGGAGCGGGCAGATCTTCGCGGCCGTACGAGATTTTGGAGACAGACTTCCTGTGTCGCTACTTGAGCCAATTCGGCTCGAGGGTTTGGCCCACGGCTCGACCCCACCCTCTGGCTCCGCGACCGGAAGAAAAGAGGTCCGAAACCTTGCTTCGGAGTTCTCTTCTTCCCACCGCCAGACTCGGTGAAAAAACAAGAACGCCTGAAGATTAACAACAACTAAGGGCCGGCCGTTACATCTTTCTTGAAGTTTCTTGAAGGCAGACTCGCTTGATCTCTTTGAGCCATTTGAGCTTTATCGAACCAGGGGAAGTCAGTCGGTCCGATTCCCGACCGATCGCCTTCGGATTCCAGCAAATCGCCGCTGGTGTGCCGGGACTTCAACACGAAGGGAAAAGTCTCCGGTCCCGGCAACGTAAGCCGGAAGAGTCCATTCTCGTCTAGACTGAGGGAGCGGGAACGTACCTGCGGGGAGTAACCATGTTCGAAGGACTTTTTCAGCCGATGCACCTGCTGGTGATCTTCGCGATCGCCTTGCTCGTATTTGGTCCGAAGAAATTGCCCGAGCTCGGCAAGGGCCTTGGGGAATCGATCCGAGGGTTCAAGCAAGCCTTGAGCGGCGGAGACACGCCGTCGACGCCGACGTCCACCGACACGCCGCCTCCCCCGGCCGAAAAGCCCCGCCCGCCCGCCTGAGCACCAGTCGGGCCAGCGATCGAGCTCGACTCGAGCCTACTTCCGCCGAGCCATTTGTTGGGCCGCTTTGATCGCGGCATCCACGCCGGAGCTCTGCCGAATCTTCCTGATCTTCACCCGCGCCGACTTGGGCAGCGTGCGCACGGCGGCCATGTAGCGGCCCTGAGCCTGGTAGGCCGCCCGGCGCGCTTTCGAAATCGCCCTGCGAACATGAGGCGCCGCCTGGCGCTGGAGCCGGCCTGCGATCCGCGCCCCTTCGTCGCCGAGAGCCTCGAGTCTCGAGCGCAGCTGACGAACGAGCTTTTCCCGGCGCTGGATCGCCCGGGAAACGTCCTGCGCCAGAATCTTTCCGTCGTGGACGAAGACCTGAAGCGCCTGGAGCGCTTGATCGGCGGTGATGCTCAGAGTCTTTTTTCGACGTGCCATGTTTCTCCCTCTTTATAGGAATCGAATCTTCCGAGGCTCCGGCGCGTGTGATTCTAGTGCAGAGACGCGGCGACCGGGCCGCGGAGGCCCGAGAGAACCTCGAGAAGGCCATCGCGATTCACGACCGAAACCCGCGAGCCTGGAACGCTCTGGGGGTCGCCTGGATGCAGCTCGCCGCGCCGGAGAAAGCCATCGAAGGGTGGACGAAAGCAGTCGCCTACAATCCCAAGCAGTACGACGCGCTCTATAACATCGGACTCGTCAGCGCTCGAACGGGAGACAAGGCGCGTGCGCGGGAACGCCCTCGCGCGATTCGTCGCGACCGCGCCTCCCGCGCAATATGCGCGTGACATTGCCGAGGTCCGCTCTGCCCTCGCGGCGCTGAACGGAAAGCATTGAACCGCCGCGAAGACCGGATCGGGCAAAAGGAGGCCATCATTCGACTCCCAATTATTCGGAAACCCCGGCTCGCTCTCCTGGTTCCGGTTCTCGGGGGCGCGCTCACCCAGCTCCTCTCTTGCGCGACGAGCCCACGGCCGGCGTCTTCCTACGTCATCTCCGGCGCACAGATCGCAGACGGCACCGGAGAGCCGCTGAAGCCCGGACGGGTCCGCGTCGTCGGCGACCGCATCACGGCGGTCGGCGATTTTGCGCCGGATCCGGGTGAGCGCGTCGTTTCGGGCGACGGGCTCGTGCTGGCGCCGGGTTTCATCGACATCCACAACCACTCGACGGAGGGGCTGCAGACCGATCCGGCGGCCGAGACCCAGGTCTCTCAGGGAATCACGACGGTCGTTCTCGGGCCTGACGGAGAGTCTCCCTGGCCGATCGCGGATTACCTGGCCGAGCGCCGCTCCAAACCCGCCGCCGTCAACGTCATGACGATGGTCGGCCATGCCACGGTGCGGGAGAAGGTGATGGGGAATGACTTCAAGCGTCCGGCGAGGGCCGAAGAAATCGAAAAAATGGCGGCGCTGGTCGAGGAGGGAATGCGCGAAGGCGCCGCCGGACTCTCCTCCGGTCTCGAGTACGAAGTCGGCAGCTACAGCGAGACCGCGGAGCTCGTGTCGCTTTCGCGCGCCGCCGCCCGATACGGCGGCTTCTACATGACCCACATCCGAGACGAGGCGGACAAGACCCTGGAGGCGCTGGCCGAGGCGATCGCCATCGGCGAGCGCGCGCCGATTCCGGTTCAGATCTCTCACATCAAGCTCGGAACGGTCGGGGTCTGGGGCAAGACCCCCGAAGCGATTGCGCTGGTCGAGGCCGCACGCGCCCGGGGACTCGACATCACGGCCGACTGTTATCCCTACGAAGCCTGGCACGCCAACATCGAGGTTCTCGTTCCCAACAAGCGCTACGACGATCCCGCCAGCGTCGCGCGGGCCCTCGCCGACGTCGGGGGCGCATCCCACATCACCATCACCAAATGTCGCGCGCATCGGGACTACGAGAGCCGCGACATGGAAGAAATCGCACGATCGGCCGGAATCACTCCCGTGCAGCTCTTCATTCAGATCGTTCGCGAAGGCGGCGCCGACGTCATCGGCCACTCGATGACTCCGGAAGACGTTCGGGCCTTCTACACGCAGCCCTGGGTCATGGTCGGCAGCGACGGGGGGATCGGTTCCGAGCATCCCCGCGGCGCGGGGACGTTTCCCAAAGTTCTCGGACGCTACGTTCGGGAGAACCACCTCTTCCCGCTTCCGGAAGCGATCCGCAAAATGACCTCCCTGCCGGCGACCCGCCTCCGCCTCGTGGACCGCGGCCGCATCGCGCCCGGCTTCGCGGCCGATCTCGTCCTGTTCGACCCGGCGACCGTGATCGATCGATCCACCTTCGCGGAGCCGCAGATGCTTTCTCGAGGAATCCGGCTGGTCGTCGTCAACGGACAGCCGGTCTGGGACGACGGCCGACCGACGGGAGCGCGGCCCGGGAAGGCTCTCGCGGCCACCGAGAGAGCGCCGCGGCCGTGAGGCACGCCGGGAGGCCTTCCGGAGCGGCCTTGCCGGGCTCATTCGCTTTCCGCGGAATCGAAATGAAGTCTCCGGCTTCGAGGTCTTGTCCGGCCGGACCAGGCTGGCGTTCCGGCGGCTTTCGAACACGCCGTACACCCCTCGCGAATAGCTAGCTTCCGGCGGCCAAATCGGGCCAAAGAAGTTTGAGAAATGGGACTGCGGATTTGTGTCAGCAGACCCGGGCGGTCTATGTCGGCGATTGGCCCTGAGACCTCCAGTTCCCCCGTCTAAGTCACTGAAAAGAAAAGCGGCGCCAAAAGTGGCAGGACCCTTGAGATGGGAGAGCCATCAGGCGATCGGCTTGCCCAAGTTGGGAAGGATTTTCGAGGCTTTGGCTCCCCGGAAAAACGAGGCAGGTTGGAGTGAAAAGCAGCCGGAGAAGGACGTGAGGTCGGGCAGACACCAAAGCCCGTTGCACACAGCTTCGAGCGAGCTGCCGAAGTCGGCGGCGACCGACGCGACGCTGCTGCTCGACCAGAGCCCGGCGCTCGAATTCCTCAAGGACGAGTCCGGGCGGCTCGTCTACTACAACAAGTCCTTCCAGGCGATCTTCACGCGCGAAGGCCAGTCCTTGCTCGGAAAGACCGATGCGGAGTGGCTCCCCGCCGCGGCCGCCGAGAAGGTTCGCGCGCACGATCAGAAGGTCCTCGAGACCAACGCGATGCTGGAAGTGGAAGAGACCCTCCCGACGCCTGCGGGGATCCGTCACTGGCTGGTGCTGAAGTTTCCGATGCGCAGCCAGAACGGAAGGCTTCTCGGTGCGATTGCCGTCGACATCAGCGAGCGGCGGCGCCGCGACGCCACGCTGCGGCGCATGGCGGCGATCATGGAGTCCTCGCACGACGCCGTCATCTCGACCGACTCTCGGGGGCTCGTCGCGAGCTGGAACGCCGGCGCGACCGAGATGTACGGCTATGCCGCGGCCGATATGGAAGGAAAGTCAATCTCGATCCTCGAGCCTCCACAGCGGCGCGGCGAAATCGAGGGAGTGCTCGAACGCATTCAGTCTGGAGAGACCGTCGTCCGATACGAGACGGTCCGCATCCGCAAGGACGGAGAATCCGTCGAGGTTGCCGTCGCGGCGTCCCCAATCTACGACGATTCGGGCGAGCTCACGGGCGTCGCTTCGATCGCCCGCGACATCAGCGACCGCCGCCGGGCGCAGGAGTTGATCGTCTTTCAGGCTTTCCACGATCCCCTCACCGGCCTTCCCAATCGGGCCCTCTTGATGGAACGTCTGAATCTCTGCGTGGCCAAGGCGCGGCATTCCGGCCGGATGCTGGCAGTTCTCTTCCTGGATCTCGACCTCTTCAAGACGATCAATGACGGATTCGGCCATGGCGCGGGAGACGCGGTCTTTCAGGAAGTCGCGCGCCGGCTGACGCTGAATGTGCGCGACGGCGATACGGTCGCGCGCGTGGGAGGCGACGAGTTCGTCGTGCTCCTTCCCGAGATTGCGAAGGTGGACGACGCCGCGACCGTCGCGCACAAGCTGCTCGAGGCGATCGCCCAACCGTTCTCGTCCGGCGGCCGACGGATCGACCTGACCACATCGATCGGAGTTTCCATCTATCCCGACGACGGTCAAGACGCGGAAGCCCTTCTGCGGAGCGCCGACAACGCCATGGCGCGAGCGAAGGAACGCGGTCGAAACAACTATCAGCTGAGCATCCGCGAACTGACCGAGGAGGCGGTCAAGAGACTCACGCTCCAGGCGGGCCTGCGCCAAGCCATCGAACGAAACGAGCTCGTTCTGCATTACCAACCGGTTCTCTCGCTGACGAGCGGTCGGATCGTCGAAATGGAGGCGCTGGTTCGCTGGCAACATCCGGAGAAGGGACTGATCATGCCAGGCTCGTTCATCGATCTCGCGGAGAAGGCCGGCATGATGGTCCCTCTGGGCGACTGGGTCATCGGGCGCGCCGCTCGGCAGCTCAAGACCTGGCAGGGCAACGGCTTCCCCGACATGCGCGTGGCGATCAACATGTCGCCGAGCCAGTTTCACGAACGAAATCTCGTCTCTGCGATCCAGCGAGTTCTGACCGACGTGTCGCTCAAACCCGAGACGCTCGAGATCGAGATCACCGAGGGCGTGGCCATGGAAGACGCCGAGGTGACCGTCGCGAATCTCATGGCCCTGCGAGAGTTGAAGGTGGGAGTCTCGATCGACGATTTCGGGACGGGCTATTCCTCCCTGAGTTACCTCAAGAAGTTTCCGGTCACGACTCTGAAAATCGACCGGTCGTTCGTCAGCGACGTGGTCACGAATTCGGCCGACGCCGGCATCGTGCGCGCCGTCGTCGCCATGGCCCACGGCTTGAGATTGAACGTCATCGCGGAGGGCGTGGAGACCAAGGAGCAGTTCGCGTATCTCAGGGAGAACGGCTGCGATGCCCTTCAGGGATACTGGTTCTCACGGCCTCTTCCCGTGGAAGCAGTCGATTCGCTCCTCGCTGAAGAATTCGAGCGCTGGAGCCCCAAGGCGTAATCTCGCCGCTTCGTCCCGCATGAATCGATTGAGACTCGCTCGGTCCGGCTGAGAAACCGGACTTTTCGGCGCGCCACGGGCCCGAATGCGATAGGTTCCTTCAGGTTTCATGGTCAGGCTGAATCGAGACAGAGCCTCCATCTCATCCGCCTTTGTCCGCCCGCAAGGAAAGCGGCACGCGTGCGCTTCTGCGGCCTCGATTCGAAATGCCGCCTTCTTCCTCATCGGAGCGTTCTGCACCTGCTCGGTCTTGAACGGCCAGGTCGTCGATACAACGCCCAGCACTTCGACCCTCAACTCGTCGTCGAACTCTTCGGGCGTGGTCGGCGCTCTCGGAAACGAGGCGAAGATCTACTGGGACGACGCGAAGGCGCTTTTCTTCGCGCCCTTGAACTGGGGACCCGAAGACCAGAAAAAGTTCGTCGGCACCGTTTTCGTCATCGGCGCGGTCATGGTCTGGGACAGCCAGCTCGCCTACGAGTCGCAGGAACGTCGCTCGAGCTTTACCAACGACGTCTCGCACGCTACGACCGGCTTTGGCTCGGAAAACGCCTGGTACATCTCGGGAGGCCTCTTGATCTCGGGGCTCGTTCTCAAGGATCCGCACTTCACGACCATGGGGCGCGAGGCGATCGAGGCATCGATTTTTGCCGGGCTCATCATCAACATCCTCAAGCCGGTATTCGGCCGAGAGCGGCCCGAAACCTCCAATAACGCGACCCTCTTCAAGCCCGGTTCCTCCAATTACTCGTTTCCGTCAGGCCACGCCACTCTCGCGTTCTCGGTCGCCTCGGTCATCGCGGTCCGTTCTTCCGGATGGTTCTGGCCGACTCTCGCCTACACGACCGCGAGCGTCGTCGCGTTTGACCGAGTCAACGACCGCGCTCACTTCCCGAGCGACGTGCTCGCCGGGGCCGCGATCGGAATTTCCGTCGGCCGGTTCATCGTGCACCGGCACCAGCGGTCCGATTACGACAAGCCGAAAGTGGACGTTTCCCTCACACCGATTCCTCACGGTCTCGGCCTCGTGGCCCGATTCTGAATGTCCGCCGAGAAAAGGAACGGACTACCGAGGCTTCGTGGCGCCGTCGGAAGCCGTGGGAACGACACCGGACGCTTCGGTCGTGGGCGGCGGCGGCGGAGTTCCGTAAGGCAGGTCTACATCGGTCCACCCGCCTCCGAGCGCCTTGACCAGATTGACCGCCGCGGTCAAGCGGCGAGACGCGATCTCGATCGCGATTCTCTCGTTGTTGAGTGCGACCGCCTGAGCCGTGATCACTTCCAGGTAAGTCGTAATTCCCGCCGTGTAACGGTTCCGCGCGAGCACGAGAGCCCTCTCGGCCGCATCGACTGCCGCGGCTTGCTGCTGGGCCTCCTGAGCGAGGATGCGCAAAGCCGCCAGGTTGTCCTCGACGTCCGAGAACGCGGTCAACGCCTGCTGGCGATAGAGCGCAACGGAAGCATCGTATGCCGCGCGGGCCTGCTCGGTCGTCGAACGGCGCCTTCCGCCGTCCAAGAGGGTGGCCGCGAGCTCGGGTCCGATCGACCAGAATCGACTCGGCAGCGAGAACCAGGTCGATAGCTGGGTGCTCGAATACCCGCCCGCCGCCGCGAGCAGAAGTTTGGGAAAGTAGGCGGAGATCGCCACGCCGATCTGCGCGTTGGCTGCCGCCATGCGCCGTTCCGCGGCGGCCACGTCGGGCCGCCGCTCGAGGAGTTCCGAAGGGAGGCCGATCGGAATGGACGGAGGTTCGGGCATCTTGGTTACGCGCTCGATCGAAAAGGCGGCGGGCGTCTTTCCGATCAGAACCGCGATCGCATGCTCGAGCTGAGCTCGCAAAACCTCGAGATCGGTCGCCTGCGCCCGCGTCGTCTCCAGCTGCGTCTGGGCCTGCGCCACGTCGACTCCCGAGACGACGCCCTGGTTATATCGATTGACGGTCAACTGAAGCGCTTTCTCGTAAGCGACGACGTTGTCTTCCAGGAGCTGCTTCTCGGTGTCCTGGCTGCGCAGCTGAAAGTAGTCGACCGCCAGCTCGGCATGCATCGAGAGCCGCACCGTCTCCAGGTCGGCGGCCGAGGCCTGCGCGAACGCCACGCTCGACTCGACGTTGCGCCGGATGCGTCCCCAGACGTCGAATTCGTAGTTGAGGTCGACCGGCATCGTATAGACGGTCGCCGTCGCGCCGGCTACGCTCGTCGCGCTCCCGAGATTGGAGGAGGCCTTCGCCCTCGTCACGGAGGGGCTTGCTGTGATCGTCGGATAAAAGTCGGCGCGGGCGCCTCGAATCGCGGCGCGCGCGCTCAGGAATGCGGCCTGCGCCTGGGCGATGTTCTGGTTGCTGACGTCGACCTGCTCTTCCAGAGCGTTCAGCTGCGGATCTCCGAAAATCTCCCACCACTTGGTGCGTTGTTCCTGGTCGCGGGGCTGGGCCGCTTTCCAGTTGGCGGGGAGCGTCGGGGAGTTCGAGTCTGCCTTCTCCTTGTAGTCCGGCGCGGCGGGTGCTTCGGGTCTCTTGTAGTCGGGCCCGACCGCGCAGGAGGAGACTCCAATCGCGAGAAGGACGATCCAGGCAAAGCGTTTGGCCATCAAGCTCTCTCCACGGCCGCCGTGCGAGAACGCACGCGCCGGCTGCCGATGCGGCGCCGCCACCAGATCTGGAATCGGTCGAGATAGAGATAGACGACCGGCGTCGTGTAGAGCGTCAGCATCTGCGAAAAGATCAGTCCGCCCACGATGGAAATGCCGAGGGGGCGCCGCAGCTCGGCGCCTGTGCCGACACCGATTGCTAGAGGAAGGCCTCCGAGAAGCGCGGCCATGGTCGTCATCGTAATCGGGCGAAATCGCAAAAGACATGCCTGAAAGATCGCGTCTTCCGGCCCCTTCTTGTCCCGGCGCTCGGCCTCGATCGCGAAGTCGATCATCAGGATCGCGTTCTTCTTGACGATCCCGATCAGGAGGATGATGCCGATCAAGGCGATGACCGACAAATCGTTGTGCGTGAGAAAAAGGGCGAGCAATGCGCCGACTCCCGCGGACGGCAGCGTCGAAAGAATCGTGAGCGGGTGGATGACGCTCTCGTACAGGACGCCCAGCACGATGTAGACCGCCAGCAGCGCCGCGGCGATCAGAATGGGCTCGTTGGCGAGGGATGCCTGAAAGGCCTGCGCGGTCCCCTGAAAACTCCCTCGGATCGATGCCGGGAGGCGCATCTCCGCCTGTGCCCGGTTGATGGCGTTGACCGCGTCACCCAGAGCGACACCCGCCGGCAGGTTGAAGGAGATCGTCACAGCCGGAAACTGCCCCTGGTGGTTGACCGCGAGCGGCGCCGTCGATGGCTCATAGTGCGTGAAGGCGGACAAAGGAACCAGTTCCCCCGTCTTGCCTCGAACGTAGACGTACTTGAGTCCGTCCGGGTTTTGCCAGAACTTCGGGTCGACCTCGAGAACCACGTGGTACTGGTTCAGCTGCGTGTACATCGTCGAGACCTGCCGCTGGCCAAACGCGTCGTAGAGCGCATCGTCGATGTTTTGCGGCGAAATTCCCAGGCGCGACGCCGTCGCGCGGTCGATCACGAGAGAAGCCTGGAGACCCTTGTTCTGCTGGTCGCTGTTGACGTCGGTGAGCTCCGGAAGGTGCCGTAGTCTTTGATAGACCGTCGGCGCGAGCTGCAGAAGCTCGTCGGCGTTGTCCCCCTGGAGCGTGTACTGGTACTGAGCGGCGGAGGCGCGCCCGCCGACGCGCACGTCCTGCACTGGCTGCAGGACCAGGGTTGCGCCGGGCACATGCGCGAGCTTGCCGCGCAGACGCGCGATGATCTGGTCCGCGGTCGCCTTGCGTTTCTCGCGGGGCTTCAACGACACGTACATCCGGCCCGCGTTGACCGTCCCGCCGCCAACGAAGCCGTTCGCGCTGTCGATGTCGGGATCGCGCATGACCGTCTCGACGAAGAGCTGGAGCTTTTGCCGCATCGCGTGAAAGGAAGTGTCTTGATCGGCCTGAATCGTGCCGGTCAGCCGCCCGGAGTCTTGCTGGGGGAAGAAGCCTTTCGGGATCTTCGCGTAGAGAAAGATCGTGCCGGCCATCGTTGCCAGCGTTGCCGTAATCGTCAGACGCTGGTGCCGCAGGACCCACGCGAGCGAGCGCTCGTAACCTCGAAGGATCCGGTTGAACCCGCGCTCGCTCGCGTTGTAGAACCGTCCATGCTTGGCCCCTCCATGAGCGCGCAGGAGCGTCGCGCACATCATCGGCGTCGCTGTGAGCGAGATCAGGAGCGAAACCCCGATCGCGACGGAGAGAGTCACGGCGAATTCTCGGAACAGCCTTCCGACGATTCCTCCCATGAGCAGAATGGGAATGAAGACCGCAACGAGCGACAACGAGATCGAGATGACCGTGAACCCGATCTCCTTTGCGCCCTTCAAGGCGGCCTGGATCGGCGTCATGCCCTCTTCGAGATGCCGCGTGATGTTTTCGATCACGACGATCGCGTCGTCCACGACGAACCCGGTGGCGATCGTCAGGGCCATGAGCGACAGGTTGTCGATCGAATAGTGCAGCAGGTACATCGCGCCGAACGTTCCGATCAGCGAGACCGGCACCGCGACACTCGGAATGAAGGTCGAGCGGACGCTCCTCAAGAAGAGAAACACGACCAGAATCACGAGGGCGATCGAGATCGCGAGAGTGATCTGAACGTCGCGCACCGAGGCTCGAATCGTCCGGGTGGCGTCGATGACGGTCGAAAGCTGGATCGTCGGCGGAATCGAGGCCTGCAGCTGGGGCATCAGGGCATTGATCCGCCCCACCGTGTCGATGATGTTCGCGCCCGGCTGGCGAAAGACGATGATGATGACGGCTGGCTTGCCGTTGGAGATTCCTCCCGTGCGGATGTCCTCGACCGAGTCGGTCACGGTCGCGACGTCCGAGAGCCGGGTGGCCGCGCCGTTGCTGTAATGGATGATGAGCGGCTCGTACTCTTTCGCCTTGAGAAGCTGGTCTGTCGTGCTGATGGAATAGGCGCGATCTGCGCCCGCGACCTGGCCCTTCGGCCGATTCGCGTTGGCAGAGGCGAGCGTGGCCCGCAGATCCTCCAGGCCCAGCCCATTGTTGTACAGAGCCGTGGGATTGACGTCCACGCGCACGGCGGGAAGGGCGCCGCCCCCGACATATACCTGCCCGACGCCCTCCAGCTGAGCGAGCTTCTGCTGAAGGATCGACGACGCGATGTCGTACATCCGCCCCCGATCGACGAGATCGGAGGTGAGTGAAAGCAGAACGATCGGCGCGTCCGCCGGGTTGATCTTTCGATAGGACGGATTGTTCGGCAGGTTCGCGGGGAGCTGGCCGCGGGCCGCGTTGATCGCCGCCTGTACGTCCCGAGCCGCTGCGTTGATGTTGCGATTGAGATCGAACTGGATCGTGATGCTCGTCGACCCGAGCGTGGAGGTCGACGTCATTTCCGTGATCCCGGCGATGCGCCCGAACTGCCGCTCGAGCGGCGTCGCCACCGAAGAGGCCATCGTTTCCGGGCTCGCCCCCGGAAGCGACGATCCAACGCTGATCGTCGGAAACTCGACCTGCGGGAGCGGTGAGACCGGCAGAAACTTGTAGCCGACGGCTCCGGTGAGCGCGATCGCGACGGTCAGCAGCGTCGTCGCGACCGGGCGCCGGATGAACGGTTCGGAGATGCTCATGACGGACTGACCGGCTGCAGCGCGCCAGCGGGCTCCTTTCGCCGGGCCTTGGTCATCCGCCGGGCGAGCCGATCAAACGCGAGATAGATCACGGGCGTCGTGTAGAGCGTCAGCATCTGAGAAAAGATCAGCCCGCCGACAATCGCAATGCCCAACGGCCGGCGCAGCTCCGAGCCGATTCCCGAGCCCAGCGCGAGCGGAATGCCGGCGAGAAGCGCCGCCATCGTCGTCATGAGAATCGGGCGAAAGCGCAGGAGCGCCGCCTGGAAGATCGCGTCCTCGGGCGCCTTGCCCTCCTTGCGCTCGGCGTCGAGCGCGAAGTCGATCATCATGATCGCGTTCTTCTCGACGATGCCGATCAGAAGGATGATTCCGATCAAGGCGATCACGGAGAAATCGGTTCCGCAAAGCATCAGCGAAAGAAGGGCTCCCACCGCCGCGGAGGGAAGAGTCGAGAGGATCGTGACCGGGTGAATGTAGCTCTCGTAGAGGATGCCGAGGAGGATGTAGACGGTGATGACCGCGGCGAGGATCAGAAAGACCTCGTTGGCAAGCGACGCGCGGAAAGCCTGCGCCGTCCCCTGAAAGCTTCCCTGAATGCTCGCGGGCAGGCCCAGTTCCGCCTTCGCCTTCTCGATCGAGCGCACCGCCTGCCCCAGCGACGCGTCGGGAGCCAGGTTGAAGGAGACGGTGACCACCGGGAACTGGCCCTGATGATTGACTGCGAGCGGAGCGTTGGAGGTACGCAGATCGGTAAATGACCCGAGGGGCACCGACCCGCCGGCCGAGGAGCGCAGGTAGACGCTCTTCAAGTCATCGGGGTGATCCTTGAAGCTCGGCTGCGTCTCGAGAACGACCCGGTACTGGTTGAGCTGCGTGAACATGGTCGAGACCTGCCTCTGTCCGAATGCGTCGTAGAGAGAGTCATCCAGATTCTGAGGCGTGATCCCCAGGCGCGACGCGGTCGTCCGGTCCATGACGAGATGGGCTTCGAGGCCTCCATTCTGCTGGTCGCTCGCCACATCCCGGATTTCCGGCAGCGTCTGCAGCTTCGCCAGAAAGCGCGGAACCCAGACCGCGAGCTCCTTCGCGTCGGGGTCTTCGAGGCTGTATTGGAATTGCGTCCGGCTCACCCGATCTTCGACCGTCAGGTCCTGAACCGGCTGCAGGAAGAGCGTGGCGCCTTCGACTCTCGCCAGCTCCGGCTGAAGGCGCAGGATGACATCGGACGCGCTCTTTCTTCTCTCCTTGAGTGGCTTCAGGTTGATCTGGATTCGGCCGCTGTTGAGCGTGGTATTGGTTCCGTCGATTCCGATGAAGGAGGACAAGCTCTCGACCGCCGGGTCCTTGAGAATGACCCGCGCGAGCGCCTGCTGCCGTTCCGCCATCGCGGCGAAGGAGATCGTCTGCGGCATCTCGGAAATGCCCAGGATCACACCCGTGTCCTGGACCGGGAAGAAGCCCTTGGGAATCACGATGAAGAGGATGACCGTCGTCACGAGCGTGGCGACCGCGACGACGAGCGTCCCCTTCTGGTGCCGCAATACCCAGGTCAGTGTCTGTTCGTAGAAGTCGATGATTTTCTGAAAAGCGCTCTCCGAGAGCTTGTAGAACCTCCCCTGCTCCGACGAAGCTCTGTGGCGCAGCAGCTTCGCGCACATCATCGGAGTCAGCGTGAGGGAAACGGCGGCCGAGATCAGAATCGTCACCGACAGCGTCACGGCGAACTCTCGGAAAAGACGGCCGACAACGTCGCCCATGAAGAGAAGCGGAATCAGGACCGCGATGAGCGAGACGGTCAGGGACAGAATCGTGAAGCCAATCTGAGCCGATCCCTTCAGCGCCGCTTCGAGCGGCTTCTCCCCTTCCTCGATGTAGCGGGAGATGTTTTCGATCATGACGATCGCGTCATCGACGACGAAGCCGGTGGAAATCGTCAACGCCATGAGCGTCAGGTTGTTGAGGCTGTATCCCATTAGATACATGACGCCGAACGTCCCGACGAGCGACAGCGGAACGGCGACACTCGGAATGACCGTCGCCGCGAGCGTGCGCAAAAAGAGAAAGATGACCATCACGACGAGAGCGATGACGAGCATGAGCTCGAACTCGACGTCCAGGACCGAGGCGCGGATCGTCGTCGTGCGGTCTGTCAGGATCGACACCTGCACGGCCGAGGGTAGAGCCGCGCGGAGCTGCGGCAGCAGCCTTTTGACGCGGTCGACGACGGCGATGATGTTGGCGCCCGGTTGACGCTGAATGTTCAGGATCACCGCCGGGGTTTCATTCATCCACGCTGCCTGCTTCACGTTCTCGGTATCGTCGATGACGTTGGCGATGTCGGACAGGTGGACCGGCGCGCCCTTCTTGTACGCCACGATCAGGGGCTTGTATTGATCGCTCGTCAGGAGCTGATCGTTGGCGCCGATCGAATAAGACTGCCGCTCTCCATCGAACGTGCCCTTCGCCTGATTGACGTTGGATCCCGCGATCGCACTCCGCACGTCTTCCATCGTCAGGCCATAGGACGAGAGCGCGGTCGGATTGACCTGAACCCGCACCGCGGGTTTCTGGCCCCCTGAGATCGAGACCAGCCCGACGCCCGGCAGCTGGGAAATCTTCTGCGCGAAGCGGGTGTCGGCGAAGTCCTCGACCTTCGAGAGCGGGAGCGTCTCGGAGGTCAACGCGAGCGTGATGATGGGCGCGTCGGCGGGGTTGATCTTGCTGTAGATGGGCGGGTTGGGCAGGTCCCGGGGCAGATAGGTTCCCGCCGCGTTGATCGCGGCCTGCACCTCCTGCTCCGCCACGTCGATGTTCAGATCGAGGACGAACTGAAGAGTAATCACCGAACTGCCATCCGAGCTCGATGAGGTCATCTGGTTCAGACCCGGGAGCTGGCCAAACTGCCGCTCGAGAGGAGCCGTGACCGCCGAGGCCATGACGTCCGGGGCCGCTCCCGGGTAGAAGGTCGCCACTTGAATCGTCGGGTAATCAACCTGAGGAAGCGCCGAAACGGGAAGTTGTCGAAAACCGATTGCGCCTGCGATCAGGAGTCCCGCCATCAGGAGCGACGTCGCGATCGGACGAAGGATGAAGGGACGCGATGGGCTCAAGAAGGTCCCTTCCGAGAAGAGCCGCTGCTCGCCGGAGCTGCTTCCGTGCTCGCCCCACTCGCACCGCCCGGACCCGTCGTTGCACCCGCGACGGCGACCTTCGTCCCCGGCTGCAGCTTGTCGACGCCGTCGATGACGACGCTCTCTCCCGAGGCCACGCCCTTGCGGATCGCGGCATCGTCCCCTTCCGTCAGCTGCACGTCCACCGGGCGCATCTCGACGGTGCTGTCAGGCTTGATGACGTAAACGAAAGTGGACTGAGGGCTTCGTTGAATCGCCGCCGTGGGGATGAGAACGGTTCCCTTGATCGTGTTGACGAGGAGTCGTGCGTTGACGAATTGATTGGGGAAGAGCTCGTTCTTTTCGTTGCTGAAGATCGACTTGAGCTTGACGGTTCCGGTCGTTTGATCGATCTGGTTGTCGACGGCGAGGAGCGTCCCCGTGGCGATCTTCACCTTGAGCTCTCGGTCGTACGCTTCCGTGACGAGCTTTCGCCCGGTCGCGAGCTGCTGCTGGACCGCAGGGAGCCGATCGGCAGGAATCGTGAAGAGCACGGTGATGGGCTGAAGCTGCGTGATGACGAGGAGCCCGTTTGCGTCCGACGCGTGAACCATGTTGCCGACGTCGACCAGACGCAGCCCGACTCGGCCCGATACGGGTGCCGTGATCCGGCTATAGACGAGATTGAGCCGGGCGCTTTCGACCTGACCTTCATCGGTCTTCACGGCGGCCTCGAATTGATTGACCGTCGCCGCCTGCGTGTCGAGCTGCTGCCTTGGGATCGCGTCCTGTTGCATGAGGACTTGATATCGCTCCAGATCGATTCGCGCATTCTTCAGCGCCGCTGCGTCCTTGGCCTTCTGGCCCTCGGCTTGAGTGAGCTGGACTTGAAACGGCCTCGGGTCGATCTCGGCGAGAAGGTCTCCCTGGTGGACGAACTGTCCTTCCCGGTAGGCGACGTTGATGAGCTGCCCATCGACGCGGCTGCGGACCGTGACCGTGTTGAGCGCGGTCACCGTGCCCAGCCCGTTGACGTACACGTTGATGTCCCCGGTCTTCGCGGTCGCCGCCGTGACCGGAACGGAGCGCGAGGCCGCGGACCCCTTCTCCGACTTGGCGGCCGCCGCGTTCTCTTTCTTACCCCGGGGAAGCAGCAGGAACAGAACCAGCGCCACCACCACGACGCCCGCGACCCAGAGCCACCGGCGCCGTCGGGAGGGGACTTCGGATCTCTCTGCCGGCAGAATGCTTGGCGGATGTGTCAGTGCCGAAGCGGCTGCGCCCGGTCCTGAGGAGCCGGTCGTTCTGTCCGAATCCATCGCTGGAGCCCTCCCAATTCGACCTACCGCCTTCGCCGCAGGGGCATTCTCTCAGCTCAGCCGAGGTGGAATCTCATAACGCAGGCCGGCCTGACAAGCTTTCCTACCCGCAGCGGCCTCTTCCGGGGCCTTTAAGAATTACGACCGTCCTTCTGCCAAAATTACAGGGTCGAAGACGTTCCGAGGGTCCGACCGCCAGGAGTGCACACAGCGAGCCAAAATGAGGCAGGGAAAGGGAGAAATTGGTGCGCCCGGCACGATTCGAACGTGCGACTCTCAGCTTCGAAGGCTGATGCTCTATCCGGACTGAGCTACGGGCGCCAGTCCGCCCGGATGATAAATCGATCCGGACCCGGACGCGGTTCTCGATTTGAGCGGTCCACGCCCGGCCCTCGACAGCTTCTGCCCTTCCAGAGCTCCAGCCCTTAGCCCTTCATCGGCTCGGCTGGTGACCTTCTCGCCAAACCTACGGACGCGACGGCTGCTGCTGCGCCTTCGCAAGCCTGATCCGTAAGCGCGACTTCTCGATCACTGCTCTCGGCGTCTTTCTCAAATCGCGAGCGAGGCGAGCGAATTTCAGCGACGCGATCAACCACTTCGTGGGATCCCACTGATACCAGCGCATCCCGTTGCGGTAGTCGGAGGGGAACTTGTGATGGAAGTTGTGGTACCCCTCGCCGTTGGTGATCAGGGCGAGCCAGCCGTTGTCACGCGCGGAGTTTTCCTCCGTATAGGGCCGCGTGCCCCAGAGATGCGCCACGGAGTTGACCATGAACGTCGTGTGGTGGATCACGACGATGCGGAGAAAGCCTCCCCACAGAAGTCCTCCCACGGGCCGGCCAAACAGGGCGCCGACCAACGTCGGGATTCCAAGGCCTCCGATCAGGCCGATCCAATTGTTGAGGCGAAATTGCCAACGGACAAGAGGGTTGGCGCTCAAGTCGGGAACGTTTTCGTAGCTGTGCTCGCCCGGCTCCTCGTAGAAGAGCCAGAGAACGTGAGCCCAGAGCCCTCCCCGCTTGATGTTGTACGGGTCCCAGTCCCGGTCCACGTGGCGGTGATGATCGCGATGATCCGAAGACCACTTGAGAGCCGAATTCTGCAGCGCCATGGCTCCGAAAAACAGAAAGAACGACTGGAGCGCCGGGTGACTCGCGAATGCTTTGTGGGCGAAGCAGCGATGGTAGCCCGCCGTGACGGAAAAGCTGACGAGGCAAAAGAGAACGAGAAAAAGGGTCGGTTCCCACCAGGTCACGCCGTAGGCAATCGAGTAGGCCGCGGTCCCTAAGACGCCGACGATCGGCGTCAACGAAAGAAACAGGATGTTGAGCCAGTTTTTTTGTCGGTTTTCCATACTTTCCACCTGGCGGAGACGGCATTCGCTTCAGGACTTCCCGAAAACAATCCGCCGGCACGCTCACGCCGCGGCTAACGAAAAGATGCGGGCTGTCCCGAGTCTATCAGGTCAAGCACATTCGCGCGTCGTCAGCCCAAAATCACTTCTCGCAGGCGACTACCGAGAACGAGCAGAACCCGTTCATCCCGGCGCGCGGCGAGTCCGATGCACCCGGAACCGTGTTCAAAGAGAATTGGTGCGCCCGGCGCGATTCGAACGCGCGACCTTTAGCTCCGGAGGCTAACGCTCTATCCGGACTGAGCTACGGGCGCAAAGAACGAACTGAAAACTGGGGTGAGTGGAGGGATTCGAACCCTCGACATCCAGATCCACAGTCTGGCGCTCTAACCAGCTGAGCTACACCCACCGTGGGACCGCGCAGTCTACCCCCCGTTGATGGGGTGGTCAAACCCGGGGCCCGTCCGGCCCTGAGACGTTCTAGACTCAGGCTCCCGGAGAACTCGTCATGGCGAAAAGATCTGTCGGTGCCTACACCCTGCTCCCCCGCTGGCGGATCCTTCGTTCCCGCGACGTCCTTCTGGGTCCGGGTAAAGCGGACCTTCTCGAAGCGATCAGCCGAACGGGCTCGCTGCGACTGGCGGCTCGATCCCTGGGAATGTCCTACATGAGAGCCTGGAAACTCGTGCAGACGATGAACGG
>DATDNV010000322.1:0-2216 GCA_036518075.1 Thermoanaerobaculia bacterium | reverse complement strand
CGCTTCGGCAGCCGAGCACCGGGAGCCCGCGCGTCCCTCGGGACTCGGGGTTCACAACCTCGGACCGGCCTCGGGCGCGACCCATTACCGCAAGCGCGTTGGCCGCGGGCCCGGCAGCGGCCACGGAAAAACGGCGGGACGCGGCAACAAGGGTCAGAAGTCACGCTCCGGCTACCGGCATCAGCGGGGATTCGAGGGCGGACAGATGCCGCTCCATCGCCGGGTCCCCAAGAGGGGATTTGCGAACATCTTCCGCGTCGAGTACGACATCGTGAACGTTTCGGCGCTCGATCGCTTCGACGCCAACGCGAAGGTGACGCCGGAGCTTCTCGTCGAGCAGCAGCTCGCGCGCAAGAGCCGGCCCGTGAAGATCCTCGGCGACGGGGAGATCGGAAAGCCGCTCGCCGTCTCAGCCCACAAGTTCTCGGCGAGCGCACAGGCCAAGATTGAGGCCGCCGGCGGGCGGTGCGAGGTGATCCCGCGTTGAGCGCCCTCCAGAGCTTCGTCAACATCTTCAACGTGCCCGACCTGCGCAAGCGGGTCGTGTTCACGTTCTTGGTGCTCGCGGTCTACCGGCTGGGCGCTCACATTCCCACGCCCGGCGTCGATCCGGCGGCCTTGAACGAGTTCTTCCGCGGCACGGCCGGCGGACCGCTCGGATTTCTCGACATCTTCTCCGGGGGCGCGTTGCGGAGGCTCTCCGTCTTCGCCCTCGGGATCATGCCGTACATCTCCGCGTCGATCATCCTTCAGCTCTTGACCGTCGTCTGGCCCTATCTCGAGAAGCTCTCCAAGGAAGGAGAGATGGGCCGCAAGAAGATCACCCAGTACACGCGCTACGGAACGGTTCTCCTTTCGATCATCCAGTCTTCGGGAATCGCGCTGTGGCTCGAGAAGCAGCAGCAGGGCTCGTTGCATCTCGTTCCGCATCCCGGGTGGTCGTTCCGCCTGATGGCCGTGCTGACCCTGACGACCGGCACGATGTTCATCATGTGGCTGGGCGAACAGATCACCGAGCGGGGGATCGGAAACGGGATCTCGCTGATCATCTTCGCGGGGATCGTCGTGCGCCTCCCGTCGGCGATCTTCAGCCTGTTCGATCAGGTCCGCACGGGCAACCTGTCGCTGATCACCCTGCTGTTCGTTCTCGTCTTCATGGCGGGGATCATCGCGTTGATTGTTTTCGTCGAGCGGGCTCAGCGCCGCATCCCCGTCCAGTATGCGAAACGCGTGGTGGGCCGGCGGGTGTACGGAGGCCAGAACACCTACCTCCCGTTGCGCGTCAACACGGGCGGCGTCATCCCGATCATCTTCGCGATCTCGATCCTGCAGATCCCGTATTACTTCTCCAACTTCGTCGGAGCCGACTGGATGAAGAAGGTGGCGTCCTCGCTGTCGCAGGGGCAGCCTCTGTACGTCCTCCTGTACGCGGTCGGGATCCTCTTCTTTTGCTACTTCTACACGTCGATCGTCTTCAACCCGACGGACACCGCCGACAACATGCGCAAGTACGGAGGGTTCATCCCCGGTATCCGTCCGGGGCAGAAGACCGCGGACTACATCGATACGGTCCTCTCGCGTCTGACGATCGTCGGCGCGGTCTACCTGACGTTCGTGGCGCTCCTCCCCGAGTTTCTCTCGGGGGGCTTCAAGGTTCAGAACATCCCCTGGATCGGTCCTCCGCTCTACAACATCCTGCCCCCCTTCGTGTCGCAGGGCTTCGGCTTCAATTTCTACTTCGGCGGGACATCGCTCCTGATCGTGGTGGGCGTGGCGATGGACACGGTGCAGCAGGTCGAGTCGAAGCTCGTCGAGCACCACTACACCGGCTTCCTGAAGAAGAGCCGTGTGCGCGGACGGCGCTTCTAGCCCGCATTCCTCATGATCTACTCCAGCCGCTGCTCCGATCTTTTCCGCCGATCCGGCGTCAGTGCTCCTCACCGATGCGCTCCGGCATCGCCGTCGTCGGGCTTCCTCGTCTGGCGGAAAAATCTCTCGCGGGAGCGGCCGGGTGACCGCGAATAATCCGGGTTGCGGCGTACTGGCTTCGAGACGGGACCGGGCGACGCCGCGGGTTCGAACCCAGGTTTCCCGCTCCACCTCTTTCGCCTCGCATTGGGAGAGGCGTTGCCTCCGTGCACTAGCCCGCGGCTGCCGTGACTCGCACCAAGTAGAATCAGCCGGATGATGTACACGGAAGAGGAATTCCGCACCCG
>DATDNV010000321.1:0-6602 GCA_036518075.1 Thermoanaerobaculia bacterium | reverse complement strand
GGAGCGTGCTCTTGTGCGAGCCGCGGAGCAGCGGTCGCGCTTCGTCCTCCGGGATCCACGGGTGGGGCAGCAGGAACGGCGGTCTGGGATCGGGCAGAACCTGCGGCAGGTGGCGCCGCAGAGCGGCTTCCGCGACCGTGTAGCCGTGGTTTTCGAGGACCACGACCTCGGCATCGGAGAAAGCGTCAAAATCGGTGCGGATTCGGCCGATGACGCCGCGCGCGAAGTCCTTGGAGTACGCAGGCGAGACGTCGACCTCGTAGCTCGCGACCGCGCTCGCAACGCCCCAATAGGTTCCTTCGAAGAGCCGGTTGATGAATCCGCCGATGAGCCAGCGTTTTCGCAGCGCGAGCGACTGGTTGTCGATGATCGCGAGATAGCGCTTGAGCCGCCAGAAGAGTCCGTGGTCCGCCTCCGAGTCGAACACGAGTCCGCCGTCGGAACAGAGGATCGTCTGGTGGCTCTTCCACACGGGCTCCAGGCCCAGGTTGTCGTAGTTTCCGCCGTCGGTCAGTCTCAGTCCGCGAATGAGCGCGTCGCGGTCGGCGTCGCGGGGCGCCTTCCCGCCTTTGAGGTCTGCGGGATCCAGGTCGATCGGCAGCGGGTTGAAGACCGGCGGAAAACAGGAAGACGCGGCCACCGCCCGCGCGAGAGGAAAGCTCTCGTCCGGCGTCGCGTAGCCCGCCTGGTAGTCGCCCATATCGGCGCGCGTGAATGTCCAGTTGACTCCGAAAGCCATGTCGGTCGCGCAAAAGAGAAAGTCGGGCCTTTCGGGAAGGCGCTGCAGCGGGATCGCCGTCAAGTCCCGCTCGTATCGACGGGCCAGTGCCTCGACTCCGGTCGAGTCCCGGAACCAGTTCCACGGCAGCAGCCGCTGCAGGATCGCCGGCGTGCGAATGTTGGTCTTCGCGAGACGGCGCAGGGGACGCGCGACCTTGTCCTCCCAGTCTAGGAGTCGCAGCGCGCCGCGATCGATCCCGGCCGAGTCTCCCAGCTTTGCGGCGAGAAGGCTTCCGCCGGAGACCGAGCTGACGCTACGCAATCGCGAGAGAAGACCGAGCTCGTTCAAGCGCCGCGCAGCGCCCAGATGGAAGAGAAGCGCGCGGTATCCGCCTCCCGACAGGCACAAGGCCATACCCTGCCGCGCCGACTCCGGAGGTGGCACATATTGCTGTAGGGCGTGCTGCGTCGGAGGCGGAGACTCTTTCTGGGTCGACATCGAGATTCGTCGCGCGTCGCGAGAGTGTGATCAGTATACGGGTCGGCGCCGCGCGGTCTGCCCGCGGACCGCCCTCTCCATTCGGGAGAGGGCCCGAGTGAGGGGAAGACCGAAGCCACGATCGTGTTCTCCTGCAGTTGCCTCGGCTCGAGTTCACGCCTCACCCGATCCCTCTCCCAGAGGGAGAGGGAACTCACTACCGGGCTTGGCACTCCTCCGGGATGTCTATCGCGGAAAGAAGATCAGCAGGGTCAAGAGAGCGCCGACCGCGAGCGAGATCCAGGCGTTGCCGACGAAGTATCCGTAGGCCATGAGCGCGATCCCGAGAAAGAGAGGTCGAGGCTCCTGGTTCTTCTTTCCGTAGCGGAATGCGGCCAGGCCCACGATGCTGAAGAAAACGGCGATGAGGATCGTGGCGATCGAGAGGTGGCCCAATCCCAGGTCGATCCCTTCCAGCCCTTCCATGCCGGTCAGAACACGCGACGGACGGGTCTCGTTCCCGGCTGCCTTTTAGCCTCGCGGTAGCATCTTTGCGTCTCCATGCCTCGCGTTCGACACTACTGGCACCACGCGCTGCGGCGGGAGCGGCCCGAGCGGTTCGCGGCCGCGGTCTGCGACGCGGCGAAGACGGTCGGAATGCTGTCGGAGACTCCGCAGAAGGCGCTCTCCTGGTTCGGCCGCGCAATCGCGTTCCTGACGACACCGTTCAAATTCCTCGGCATCTCCGGGTGGAAAGAGACCGGTTGCCAGGCGCAGGCGTCCGGCGCTGGTGTTCGGGACTCCCAGCACTCGACGGACGGCTTCTGGACGATCGACGTCGCGCTCTCGTCGTTTGCGATTCGCGGTAATGCCGCCGGTTCAACTCCGCCGAAGTTCGTGCGCATCGAAGTCGAGCCGCACACGAGAGCCCACGACGTTTGCGCGGCGCAGCGGATCGCAGCCGGGACGGCGCTCTCGTTTGGAGGCCCGGTCGTGATCGACACCGACGGACCGTTTCTCGAAGTGCATCCCGACTCGGACTTCCGGATCTCGGTTTAGGGACCGGGCTCGGGCGTCGCTCCGGGCCTATACTCGTTGGAAACTCGTCTGGAGGGAGAAGGTCATGTCTTTCGCGTCCCGCGGTTTCTGCGCGTTGATGCTCTGCTGGACATTTGCCTGTGCCACGGGCTCTTCGACTTCGAAATCCTCTTCGGGAAGCGCCGATCGCGAAGGCGCCGAGCTGACCGCGGTGATGGCCTCGATCCGCGAGGCGCTCGTCGAAGCGCAGACGCACGACGTGCCGGGATTCCCGCCGCTCAAGTCGATCACGCTGAAGCTCCAGACGACGGTCAGCCGCTCGGCCGGCGGCGAGATCCGCTATCTCGTCTTTTCGCTCGGTTCGACCTCCGGATTGGACACCGCATCGACGCTGGAGCTCGAGATGCGGCCTCCCGTGACGCGCGGCGGAGAAACGCTCTTACCGGCTGCCAGCCTCAAAGAGACTCTTGCGAAGGCCATTCACCTGGCGAAGATCGGGGTGCTCGAAGCCTCGAAGGGAGATTCACCCCTCGCCATGAAGAAGATCGACATCGACCTGAAGTTCGCGGTCCAGGTCGAAGGGTCGGCCGGGGGAGGCGTCAAGCTCATGCCGCTCGGCATCGAGGGCACCGGCCACATCTCGAAGGAAAAGGTTCAGTCGGTGAGCCTGAGCTTTAGCTCGTGACGATTCCCCGGGCGGAGGCATAGAATCGCCCGCTGCATGATCCCGGTTAACCATTTCTGAGCTTTCCGCACTCTCGCTCAGGTTGAATCCCTTTACGGAGGAGGCATCGTGAAGTCTCTGCGAGCTTGGTCGATCGTTCTTTGCAATGTTCTGATCGCGTCGATGGCGCTGATCTCTCCGGCGCGCGCCGCCACGAAGGACAAAGACAAAGACAAAACCACCGCGGCCGGAACGGAGAAGAAGGACAAGTCGTTTTCCGACATGTTCTCGGGTCTCGAGTTTCGGCTCATCGGCCCCTACCGCGGCGGGCGCGTGACCGCGGTCACGGGCGTGCGCCATCAGCCGCTCGTCTACTACTTTGGAGCGACCGGCGGCGGCGTCTGGAAGACGACCGACGGAGGCTCCAACTGGGAGCCGATCTCCGACAAGGATTTCAAGACCGGTTCGATCGGCGCGGTGGCGGTTTCGGAATCGGATCCGAACGTGATCTATGTGGGCGCGGGCGAGGAGCCGATCCGCGGCAACTTCTCGCACGGGGACGGCGTCTACAAATCGACCGACGCGGGCGCGACCTGGAAAAACATGGGTCTGGGAGACAGCCGTCAGATCGCTCGCATCCGCATTCACCCGACCAATCCCGACCTCGTCTATGTCGCGGCGCAGGGCCACGCGTTCGGGCCCAACGAGGAGCGGGGTATCTACCGCTCGACGGACGGCGGCAAGAGCTGGAAGCGCATTCTCTTCGTGGACGCGAAGACCGGCGCATCCGACCTCGCGATGGATCCGAACAACCCCCGCATTCTCTACGCCGGCTTCTGGCAGGTCGTTCGCCATCCCTGGGAGATCGTCAGCGGCGGGCCGGGCAGCAGCCTCTACAAGTCGACGGACGCCGGCGACACCTGGACGAAACTGACCGACAAGGAGAGCTCGGAAGGTCTTCCGGACGAGATGCTCGGCAAGGTCGGGGTCGCCGTTTCCGCCGCGAAGCCCGGGCGCGTGTTCGCGATGATCGAAGCCAAGAAGAAGGGCGGACTCTACGTCTCCGACGACGGCGGCAAGAAGTGGACGCATGTCAACGACGAGCACAAGATCCGCGAGCGCGCCTGGTACTACACGTGGGTCTACCCCGACCCGAAGAACGCGAACATCGTCTACCTGCCCAACGTCGACATGCACAAGTCGACCGACGGCGGCAAGACCTTCGCGAACATGATCGTCCCCCACGGCGACAACCACGATCTCTGGATCGACCCCGACGACCCGGACCGGATGATCCTCGGAAACGACGGCGGCACGACGATCACCTTCAACGGCGGCCGCACCTGGTCCACGCAGGACAATCAGCCGACCGCTCAGTTCTATCGCGTCGCGACCGACAATCGCTTTCCGTACTGGGTGTACGGCGCGCAGCAGGACAACTCGACGGTGGGAATCCCGAGCGGCACATCCGATATCGGCATCGGCGTGACGGACTGGTATCCGGTCGGCGGCGGCGAGGCGGGGTGGATTGCGCCCGACCCGAAGGATCCGGAGATCGTCTACGCGGGAGATTACTTCGGCCTGATCACACGGCACGACCACCGCACACGCCAGGAACGCGACGTCACGGCCTGGCCGCAGCTCCAGGCCGGCAAGCCTCCGAGCGAATTCAAGTACCGCTTCCAGTGGAACGCTCCGATTCTCTTCTCGCCACACGACCCGCAGCTTCTCTATTACGGCTCGCAGAAGCTCCTCGCGTCGCGGGATGGCGGCGAGAACTGGACGGAGATCAGCCCGGATCTGACGACCAACGACAAGAGCAAGCAGGGCGACGACGGCGGTCCCATCACCAAGGACAACGTCGGTGTCGACGTCTATTGCACGATCTTCGCTCTCTCCGAGTCGCCGCTGGAGAAAGGAGTCATCTGGGCCGGCTCCGACGATGGTCTCGTGCACGTCACGCGGGACGGAGGCAAGAACTGGGACAACGTCACGCCGAAGTCGCTGCCCGGCTACATTCAGATCAATGCGATCGACGCGTCGCCGCACGAGAAGGGAACGGCCTGGATCGCCGCGACGATGTACAAGTGGGACGACTACCGTCCCTACATCTACAGGGTGAGCGACTACGGAAAGACCTGGACCAAGCTCGTTACCGGAATCCCGGATACGGCGTTCACGCGCGTCGTCCGGGAGGACAAGAGGAGAGCGGGTCTTCTCTTCGCCGGCACCGAGACCGGTCTCTACGTCTCCTTCGACGGGGGAGCGCACTGGCAGGCGTTCCAGCGGAATCTCCCGTACGTTCCGATCACCGATCTCGAGGTCAAGAACGACGATCTCGTCGTGGCGACACAGGGGCGCGCGTTCTGGATCCTCGACGATCTCGCGCCTCTTCAAAAATGGAGCGACTCGGTCGCGAACGAGACGGTTCGCCTCTTCCCTCCGCGCCCGGGTGTCCGGATGCAGACGGGAAGCGTGCCGCCCGAAGAGGAGGAGCAGGCGCTTCGCGGACTCGGGAAAAATGTTCCCAACGGGGTGCTGATCGACTACTGGCTGAAAGAGAAGCCCAAGGAAAAGGACAAAGTGAAGATCGAGATCCTGGCGGACGGCAAGGTGCTCCGGTCCTTCTCGAGCGAGAAGAAGGAGAAAGAGGGAGATCTGGAAGAGCAGGCGGAAAAGGCGAAACAGGAGCCCGAACGCGAGAAACCTCTGGAGCCAAAAGCAGGACTAAACCGATTTCTCTGGGACATGCGGATGTTCAAGCCGACGCTCATTCCGCGCGCGGTCTTCAACGAGGGGACCAAAGAGGCTCCGAAGGTGACGCCGGGCACCTATCAGGTGCGTCTGACCGCAGCGGGACAGACCTTGACCGAGAATTTCGAAGTGCGGCCGCATCCAGGCCTCAAGGTGTCGGCCGCGGATCTGAAGGCACAGTACGACATGCTTGCGGATATCCGCGACAAGCTCTCTGAGACGCACACGACTGTCTTGAAGATCCGCGATCTGCGCCGGCAGGTCAAAGACATTTCGGATCGCTCCGAGCGCATGGGCAAGGGAGACGCACTGAAGAAACAGGCCGACGCGCTCTCGGAAAAGCTGACGGCAGTCGAAGAGAAGCTGATCAATCCGCAGATCAAGGCGAACGAGGACGATTTGAACTACACGCCGAAACTCGATCACGACCTGACGAACCTGGCCGCGGTCGTCGCGAGCGCCGATGCGAAGCCCACCACCGCGTCGGTCCAGTACTACGAAGACCTCAAGGGGAGGCTGTCGGCGGTTTTCGCGGAGTTCAAGCAAATCCAGGATCACGACGTGGCCGAGTTCAACCGGGCGGTCGATACGACCGGGCTGGCTCGGGTCGTCGCGGCTCCGAAGATCGAGGCAACGCCGTAGCGGCAGCGGTTCGGCGCTAAACTCGTCGCTTCGGAGTCACGAGGAGCCCGTCATGAAGCCTCCGGAGCGCTCGCGAGCGCGACAATTGCGCGGAGCCGCACAGCTTTGCGGCGCCGCCGCTCTCGCCATCGGTCTGCTGGTCCTCGCGGGCTGGGCGTTGGACGTCGAATCGCTCAAGAGCGTCGCGCCGGGCTTCCCGCCGATGAAGCCGATCACGGCGCTCGCGTTTACGCTCTGCGGGGTCGCGATCGTCGCGCGCTCCGTCCGCGGCCGTGTATCGGCGGTGATCGCGTCCGCCTGCGCGTC
>DATDNV010000320.1:0-8919 GCA_036518075.1 Thermoanaerobaculia bacterium | reverse complement strand
TTTAGACCCATGCCTAAGCTTTCAGCTTTCAGCTTTCAGCTCTCAGCTTTCAGTCCGAGAGCGGCATTGGAGTGTACAAGGATCGTGCCCGAAGTTCGTGGCAGATCGCGGGATCGAGAGTGACGGTCCCAGCCCTGGTTTAGAAAATTCTCGGCGCCGGTCGCGCAGCGACCGCCTGCGCCGACAGTCCCGCTTCGGGAGCAGTCCGCGCTCGCGGGCTGGTAAGTGCGCCCTCTCGGTGGTTTGAAGACTTGACTGGCCCGCACAGTTTTCGGTCAGCAAGTTGTTAGCGCATGGGGGGTGTGCGGGCCGAGAGGCCCCGCTGCGGGCGGGGGGAACGGAGTAGCGAGAAGCGAGAAACAAGAAGCAAGAAGAGAAAAGTGACTAAGTAAGCAAGAGCTCCGCGTATTTCTTAGCTGCTCCCTGCTCCCTGCTCCCTGCTCCCTGCTCCCTGCTCCCTGCTCCCTGCTCCCTGCTCCCTGCTCCCTGCTCCCTGCTATCTCCCCGCTTCCGGCCCGCGCTTCTCTCTATGGATCTTCCGCCGCCGCTTCTTCCGGCGGCTGTCCTTCCACTTCTTGTAGGCGTGAGCGATTTTGGGGTGGCGGTGAAGGAAGCGCCGTAAGCGGCGGCGAACGCTCGGAAAGACGAGCGAGAGAAAGAGCACGCTCATGATGAAGAACGGGACCTGCGGCATGATCGGAACCAATACGCCGATGACTCCGAGCACGAAGAAAACGGCTGCCCAGGCGAGATTTCGCGTCCGGCCGGTGGGATTCAGTCCGCGTGCTCTCGCTCGCCGCACGCGCACCATTATTTACCGGTCAGCGGGGGCGACAATTCCGCGTTATATCAGATCTGATATATTCTTCAGTGAAAAGCTCGCGCGGCCGACCCAGACCCGCCAGGGCTAGAATTCACTTCGTTCTATGCCGCTCCCCGCGGGCTCCTGCCTCGGACCTTACGAGATCGTGTCGCCGCTCGGAGCCGGCGGCATGGGGGAGGTTTACCGAGCGCGGGATCCGCGGCTGGGACGAGAGGTCGCGATCAAGGTGCTCCCCGCCGACCTTTCGCGAGACCCCGAACGCCTCGCTCGGTTCGAGCAAGAGGCGCGCTCCGCTTCGGGACTGAGCCATCCCAACATCATCACGATCTACGAGATCGGACAGATCGACTCGGTGTCGTACATCTCGATGGAGCTGGTGGAAGGCAGAACTCTTCGGGAGATGCTCGCCTCTGGCCCGCTGACGGCCCGCAGATTCCTACCGATCGCTTCTCAGGTGTCGGACGGTCTGGCGAAAGCGCACGCCGCGGGCATTGTTCACCGGGACTTGAAGCCCGAAAACGTCATGGTCACGAAGGACGGGTTCGTCAAGATCTTGGACTTCGGTCTCGCCAAGCTGGCCGCGCCGCGCTCGGCCGAGAGCTCTCAGCTGCCGACGGCTCCGGGGACCGAACCCGGCGTCGTACTGGGCACCGTCGGATATATGTCGCCCGAACAGGCCGCTGGCCTCGCCGCAGACTTTCGCTCCGATCAGTTTTCTTTGGGATCGATCCTCTACGAGATGGCGACCGGCCGCCGTGCGTTTCAGAAATCGACGACGGTCGAGACCCTTGCCGCGATCGTGCGGGAGGAGCCGAAACCGATTGCCGCACTCGCTCCGGAGCTGCCCGCGCCCATCGCCTGGATCATCGATCGCTGTCTCGCGAAAGAGCCCGACGACCGCTACGCCTCGACCCGCGATCTCGCGCGCGAGCTCGCGACGGTGCGCGACCACCTTTCGGAGATGAGCCGTCCGGAGGGAAAAACGCTGGCCGACCTTGCCGGACCGCGGCGGACACGCCGCTGGCAGCTCCCTTTCCTCGCGGGCGCGGTAGTGGCACTCGCGGCCGTCGGCGGATTTCTGGCGCTTCGTCGTCCGAAACCTGCCGAGCCGACATCGATTCGTTACCTGACCTATTCGGGACACGACCGGGCGCCGTCGGTCTCGCCCGACGGGCGCACGATCGCTTTTTCCTCGGATCGCGATGGCCGGCCTCGAATCTGGTTGAAGCAGCTCGCGGGAGGGGGCGAGGCGGCGCTCACCACGGGCCCTGACGCGCTGCCGCGTTTCTCGCCCGACGGGTCGATGTTGCTCTTCGCCCGATTGGACGCAGCGCATCCCTCCCTTTACCGAGCGGGAATCGTGGGGGGAGAGGCTCGAAAGCTCGTCGAGGATGCGGCCGAAGGAGACTGGTCTCCTGACGGCAAGCAGATCGTTGTCCTGCGCTGGAAGGCCGAAGGTGGGTTGATCGATTCGACTCTGGGAATCGCCTCAGCCGATGGGGGCGAAGCACGCGAGGTCGTGCGCGTCCCGGGTCACCAGCTGATCCATCCCCGCTGGTCTCCGGACGGGGAAACGATCGTCACCACCGAAATTGGAGCGGGAGGCGCGAAGAAGTCTCTCTTCTTGATCGACGTTGCGGGCAAAAAGTTTCGCTCGGTTCCCACCCAAGTCGCCGGCCTCGTCTCCGCTCCGGCATGGTCCGGCAATGGAGAGGATCTCGTATACATGCAAAGTGAATCGGTCGTGGCGAACGTCACCTCCAGCACAGGCCGAGTCACGCGCCAGAACCTGCGAGCCAGCCGCGCCGAGACTCTTTTTTGGAGCCCGACGAATAGCGACGTCCTGGACATTCTCGGGTCGGACCGGCTCGTGTTTGACGGGAGGTCGCAACGCCAAAACCTCCAGGAGATCCCGCTCGTCGGGAGCAACGTCGTCGCTGCCTCGGCTCACTGGCTCACCCAGGGCAGCAGCACCGATCGGCAGCCCGCGTACACACCGGACGGAGACTGGATCGTCTTCTCCTCGACGCGAAGCGGGAACCTCGATCTCTGGGAGATGGCGACGAAGACCGGCGCGATCCGCCGCCTGACTGATGATGAGGCGGAAGACTGGGATCCCGCCTTCACTCGCGACGGCAAGAATCTCATCTGGAGCTCGAATCGCAGCGGCGCCTTTGAAATCTGGATCGCGGCGTCTGACGGAAGTGGGGCGCGGCAGCTCACTCGGGAGCATCAAGACGCCGAGAATCCCACGGCGACCGCCGACAGCAGTTGGATCGTCTTCAACCAGGGGACCGGGCCGGGTGTGGGTATCTGGAAGATCCATCCCGACGGCACCGGCGCGCTGCGGCTCGTTTCTGGAAACAGCGTGTTGCCCGAAGTCTCTCCCGACGGGCAGTACGTCTCTTATCGGACCAATCTGCGGACTGATCTGACCGCGGTCCGCGTCGCCCGGGTTTCAGACGGCTCACCGGCTCCCTTCGAGACCCATCTCCAGGTCGGAAGCGGTTTTTCCGCCAACTCCGTCGGGCGTTCGCGATGGATGCCCGACGGGCGGCACCTGGTCTTCGTCGGCCAGGACGAAAAGGGAAACTACGGTCTCTATGTCCAGGACTTCGTTCCGGGACAGGACTCGTCGAAGTCGCGCCGCCGTCTCGTCGGATTCGAGGCGGGTGCTTCGACGGAATCGTTCGGCATTTCCCCCGACGGCTCGCGCATCACGGTTGCCGCCTGGGAGCAAGTCTTCAGCCTCATGGTGGCCGATCGGGTGCCCGGCGTCTCTCCTCCGGAGAGAAAGACCCGCTGATCCTCGGGCGTCCTACGAGTTCGCCGCGACGCGCGGATCGGGCACCGGGCGCTCGCACGTTTTGTCGTAAACTCTGCGAAACCGAATGGCTTTGACTCCGGGTTCGCGTCTGGGACCCTACGAGATCGTTGCGCCTCTCGGCGCGGGCGGAATGGGGGAGGTCTATCGCGCGCGCGATCCGCGGCTTAGCCGCGAAGTCGCTGTCAAGGTTCTTCCCTCCGATCTCTCGGCGGACCAGGATCGGGTGCGCCGGTTCGAGCAGGAGGCCCGGTCGGCCTCCGGCCTCGATCATCCCAACATCATCACGATCTATGACATTGGATCCGCCGACTCGACCCTCTACATCGCGATGCAGTATGTCGAGGGAAAGACTCTGCGCGAGCTTCTCGCCTCCGGCGCTCTGCCGACTAAGAAGGTTCTGGACATCTCCGTTCAGATCGCCGAGGGGCTGGCCAAGGCGCACGCCGCGGGGATCATCCACCGTGACCTGAAGCCCGAAAACGTGATGATCACCAAGGACGGCTTCGTCAAGATCCTCGACTTCGGGCTCGCGAAGCTGACCGCGCCGCAGAGCGAAGGGCAGCTCTCCGAAATCCCGACCACGATGGCCGGCACGCGTCCGGGGCTCGTCATGGGCACGGTTGGATACATGTCGCCGGAACAGGCGAGCGGAAAGTCGCTCGACTTCCGGTCGGACCAGTTCTCCTTCGGCTCGATCCTTTACGAGCTCGCGACGGGCAAGCGTGCATTCCAGCGCAACACGACCGCCGAGACGCTGACCGCAATCATCCGCGAGGAGCCGGAACCCGTTGGCGCGGTCAACCCGAAGGCGCCGGCGCCGCTTCGCTGGATCGTCGAACGCTGCCTGGCCAAGGAACCGGAGGAGCGTTTCGAGACGACACGAGACCTCGCTCGCGACCTGGCGAGCATCCGGGATCATCTCTCCGACGCGGTAGTGGTCTCCGGGGAAGCGCATCCGGCCGCGCCGGCAACCGTTCGCGGGAGGCGCCTTTGGCCGTTCCTCCTTAGCGGCGTGGGAGTGCTCGCCGCAGTCGCCCTCGGCTCCTTCTCACTGGGGAAGAAAGCAGAGAAGACAGAGCCCCCATCCTTCCATCAGCTCACGTTTCGGCGGGGAACGATTTCCTCCGCGCGGTTTGCGCCCGACGGCCAGACGGTTCTTTACGGCGCGTCGCTCGAGGGCAGGCCGACCGAGATCTTCGTGAGCCGTCCGGAAAGTCCGGAGTCCCGTCCCTTTGGGATGCCCGGAGCATCCGTGCTCGCCGTCTCGAAATCCGGAGAGTTAGCTCTCTCGCTCGGGCAGCACGTCGTTGCGCCGTTCATCGCGAGCGGAACGCTCGCGCGAGTGAGCGTCGCCGGCGGCGCGGCGCCGCGCGAAATCCTGGAAGACGTGCAATGGGCCGACTGGGCGCCCGATGGGGCAAGCCTCGCCATCGTTCACGAGGTTGGCGGACGCAGCCGCCTCGAGTATCCGATCGGAACGGTTCTCTACGAGACGGCAGGTTGGATCAGCCACCCGCGTGTCTCCCCTCGAGGAGACGATGTCGCCTACATCGACCACCCGGCGCGGGGCGATGACGGCGGAACGATTGGCGTCGCAGGCCATTCCGGAAAACCCAGGAAGATCTCCGAGGCGTTCGAATCCGCTCAAGGCCTCGCCTGGACGCCTGGCGGCGAAGTCTGGTTTACCGGGGCGAAGAGCGGGGGCAACCGCGCACTCTACGCGGCGAGTTTGTCCGGGAAACAGCGGCTGATCTCGCGCGTCACCGGGATCCTCACGCTGCAAGACGTTTCACAAGGCGGCCGGGCCCTCATGACCCACGATGTCAGCCGCACCGAGCTTCTCGGACGTCCTGTCGGGGAGCCGAAGGAAAAAGATCTCTCCTGGCTCGACTGGTCGAACGCCAGCGACATTTCTGAGGATGGGAAGACGATTCTCTTCTCCGAGTCCGGCGAAGGCGGGGGGTCCGGATATTCGGTCTACGTCCGCAGAACCGATGGTTCGCCCGCCGTGCGGCTCGGGGAGGGCTACGCCCAGAGACTGTCTCCCGACGGAAGGTGGGCGCTCGCAATCACCCACATTTCTTCCGACCCGCAAGTCGTTCTCTATCCGACGGGCGCGGGAGAGGCGAAGGCACTCCCGCGCGAGGGCCTGGTGGCACAGGCGGCCGACTGGCTGCCGGACGGCAAGCAGATTCTCGTGACCGCCAGCGAACCGGGGCACGGATCTCGGCTTTTCTTGCTGGACATCTCCGGCGGAAAGCCGCGTGCGATATCTCCCGAGGGCTACCGGAACTTTCTGAGAGCGGTCTCGCCCGATGGGAAGGTCGTCGCGGTGCGCGGCCCTGACCAGAGGCTCTATCTCTATCCCATTGCCGGCGGCGAGCCTTCGGCGATTTCGGGTCTGACGCCCGAGGACACTCCGATCGGATGGAGCTCCGACGCCCGCTTTCTTTACGTGTATCGACGCCGCGAGCTGCCCGCGAAGGTGTATCGGCTAGAGGTCGCCACCGGCCGCAAGGAGCTCTGGAGAGAGCTCATGCCTTCCGATGCCGCCGGCGTTTTCAACATTGCCCCGCCGCTGGTGACGCAGGATGGCAAGTCCTACGCCTACGCCTACGTCCGCACGCTCTCCGACCTCTACCTGGTCGAGGGATTGAGGTGAGCGCAAGGCACGCGGGTGAACCCGTCGTCCGCAGCTCAGACGCTGTGGTCACTGTGCCTGGCGTCTCTCCGCCGCTAAGATCGATTCGCTGATCCCCGGCCATCCGCCCGCCCTCAGGACGAGACTGGTCCGAAGATCTTCCCACGCAATCTTTGAGTGATTGCCCGGTCTTTTCAGGTTGACATCTTACCCGAGAAGCGAGATATTCGGGTTGAATGTTTACCCAAAGCAAAAACCGATGGGCGTTTCTCCGCATGGCGGCATTGTCGTGCTCGGAGCTCGCGACGCTCAACGGCACGACCACTTTCTGGGCCGGCAGGATCGGATCGGTTCGCGCCGCGTGCGACACCAGGAAGTTGCTCGATTCCGTGAGAGGCCGTTATGGCGAATATTGAAGCTCCGCTTTTTCAAGACAACCGGGCCCGTCCCCAGCGGGCCCTCGTTCCGCTTTTCGCTCTCTCATTTTCGATTGTTTCCCCCGCCTTCGCCCAGTGGCACCCGCAAAAATCGAACACCGACGCGAGCCTGCACGGATTGGGCGTCGTCAATACCAACGTCGTCTGGGCCAGCGGGACAGGGGGGACATTCGTCCGTACCACCAACGGCGGCGAGACGTGGCAGGCCGGGACGGTCGCCGGGGCCGAGAAGCTCGACTTCCGCGACGTCTATGCCATCGACGCCGAGACCGCCTACCTCATGTCGATCGGAAAAGGCAACGAGTCGCGCATCTACAAGACGACGGATGGGGGCAAGAACTGGTTGTTGGAATACACCGAGCAGAACCCCAACGCGTTTCTGGATTGCATGGCCTTCTGGGACGCCACGAACGGCATCGTGGTCGGCGATCCATTGGACGGCAAGCCCGAGCTGCTGACGACCTCCGACGGCGGCGCGCACTGGACGCCGCTTCCGCCGAGCACAATCCCTCCCGCAAAGAACGGTGAAGGCTCGCCGGCCTCTGGAACCTGCATTGCAACGTATGTTGAGACAAAAGGGAAAAAGGAAAACCGGCACGCGTGGTTCGTGACCGAAAACGCGTCACGCGTTTTCCACACCGCCGATTCCGGCAGGACATGGACCGTCTCCGAGACGCCGCTCGTCACCGGCCTGAACCAGGGCGTCTTCTCGATCGCCGTCGTCGATGCCGGCCGGCTGACGATCGTCGGAGGCGACTATGACCATCCACAGATGGTGAAGTCCAATTCCGCCTACAGTGACGACGGCGGCAAGACCTGGAAAGAGAGCAGCCACCGTCCCGCGGGATACCGCTGGGGCGTCACAGTTGTTCCGGACACTCCCGGTCCTACCGCGTTCTCGGTTGGGCCGACGGGAACCGACTACTCGATTGATCGAGGAAAGAACTGGGATCACATGAACGAGGAGCCCACCAACACGATCGCCTTTGCCGACGCGCATCACGGTTGGGCCGTTGGAAACAAAGGCCTCATCCTGAAATTCGAAGGAACGGTTCCCGGCGGCACTGCGCCGAGTCGGAAGAAGTGATTCACCACAGAGACACGGAGAGACAGAAATGGCTTCACAGCGTCGTGGAGTAAAACCCGTGAAAACCAAATTCTTCGGTCCCCTGTTGTTTGCTCTATTTGCGATTCCGCAGCTTGCGGCCCAATCGGCCGCTCCCGTCACTCTCGTTCGAGCGAGCCGGCTGCTCGATCCGCGCACCGGCAACGTCTTGGCGCCTGCAGCCGTGCTGATTGAGGGTGGCAAGATCAAGCAAGTCGGGGCGCCCTTCAGCGCTCCCAAAGGCGCAAAGATCGTTGATCTGGGTAGCGCCACGCTGCTTCCGGGATTGATCGACAGCCACACGCATCTTCTTCTCAACATCGTCATTCCGCCGGAAGAGGAGATGAAGCGCCACCTCAACGCTTTCTTTGCGCCCGCGGACCTGATCGCCATCGTCGAATCGCCAACCAAACGCGCCTTCCTGGGTGCCCAGAACGCGCGCGAATACCTGGAGAGCGGCATCACCACGGTTCGCAACCTTGGCCATTCCGGGATTGATGGCGACACCGAACTGCGTGACGCCATCAACGCGGGCCGCGTTCCCGGCCCACGGATGCTGGCTGCCGGCCGCAAGTTGATCACGCGCGGCGACTACCTTCAGAATCTGAACCCCGCGCTCGCGGACGCGATCATGCAGCAGGAGTATTTGTTCATCGACGGCGCTGACCGTGCCCGCGCAGCCGTCCGGCAAAATGTCTTCCAGAACGTCGACGTCATCAAGGTCACTGCCGATGTGAACCTCACGGTTCCGGAGCTGGCCGCGGCTGTCGAAGAGGCGCACCGCAACAATCTCAAGATCGCCGTCCACGCCGCCGAGAAAGCCGCAATACAGACCGCCATCGACGCGGGACCTGATTCCATCGAGCATGGCAACGAAGCGACGGATGAACAGCTGAAGCAGATGCGCAATAAGGGCATCTTCCTCGACTTGACGCCGACGTCCTATGGCAACTTTTTCCTGAAGATCATGGAGCCGAGCATCGTGCTGTCTCCAGAGAGAAGCTCTGGCAGCGCCGAGCGAGGCGCCCGGCGCGACAAGGAATACGACCAGCTGGTCCAGCGCGTGCTGAAGTCAGGCGTCCGGTT